>NZ_JBHUIT010000001.1:0-264507 GCF_042683045.1 Luteolibacter algae
AGAGCGGCATCGTGCGTCAGGTGCTCTCCAAAGCGAGGCGTGCAGTGAGGAGCGAGAGCGGCAAGGCGCTGCTGAGAAAACGCGGCGAGCACATCGAGCGAAGCTTCTGTCACGTGCTCGACCATGGCAAACACCGCCGCGCGACCTTGCGAGGCAGAGTGAATCTGAGCAAACGCCAGCTCGCCGCCGCGCTCACGCACAACCTGTCCCTGATGATGCGACATCTCACCGGATACGGCACCGTCAAGCAGTGGCTGGCAGGCAACAGAACCCCGGGCCGGGGTTTGTCTGACCTACTCAGGACGCTTCTGTCGACCCTGAGGAGTGTCTGGGAAAGATTATCAGAGCGTCTCGTCGAATTTCTGAGCGATGACGACCCGAAAAGCTGCCGGAACGAGGTTTTTATCCCGCCATCTCCGAATTGCCGTTCTTCAACAGGCTGCTAGGAGTAGAATCCAGTTTTCATCCGAAGCGCCTATTATTCTCCCCCGTTGGGGGCATGGGAAGACGTAACAGCGAGGCCAGAGAAGAACCCCAACCAGAGCCGAGGAAGGAAAGTTCATCGGATCAGAGCAAGACTCCGACCGAGAGAACAATTTCCAAAACTGGAATCCGGCACATCACCTTAAACCAAGCAATTCATGCCGCTTCCGCGAGATTCCGGGAGCAACTCCCGCTCGCTACCAGCCAGATCCACTGGCGCGATTTCGTCGAAGCCGCTGCACGCCTTCGACCCATTCTCGGGATCAGCCAGCAGAGCTGGGGCAATGCTTGTATCGCTCTCGGACGGACAGGAGCCGCGCTTTGCGTGCTCCTCACCGACCATGCCGCCTTGCGGACGAGCGACCCGGTGACAAAACCCGCCGGATACTTCATGGCTTTGATCCAGCGGGCAGAAACCGGGGATTTGCACCTTCACCGCTCCATTTTCTCCATTCTGAAGCGGGAAAGTGGTGCATAGAACGGCTTGCTATAAACCACTTTTTAGCCCAATGTGGTTCATAGAAAAGGATTGTATTCCCCATGATTTGGAACTGGCAGCAGGCCGATTGGCCCCATTTTACCTACGACCGCAAGGCTTTGGACAGCCTTGAGGCACAGTTTTTGCGCCTTGCCGGGGAAAGCCTTGGGGCCTTCAAGCACGTCTCCGAAGACGACAAAAATCGGCTCAAGGTCGAGCTAATCAGTGAGGAGGCTCTCCAGACCTCCAAGATTGAGGGGGAAATTCTCGACCGCGACAGCTTGCAATCTTCCATCGGCAAGCAGTTTGGCATCCAGACCGACCACCGCCGGATTCCCCCGGCGGAACAGGGCGTCGCCGCGATGATGGTCGATCTCTACAAGAGCTTCGACGCGCCACTGACTCACGACACACTTTTCGAGTGGCATCGCATGTTGATGAATGGTCGTCAGGATCTTCGCGCCGTCGGTGCGTATCGCACTCATGCCGACCCGATGCAGGTGGTCTCCGGGGCGATTCATGATCCTACCGTTCATTTCGAGGCTCCACCCTCATCCCGCATAGCAGCGGAAATGAAGGCATTCATCGAGTTCTTCGAGCAAAGCCGCGAAGGACAATCGCAGTTCCTGCCCGCACTCGCTCGCGCCGGAATCGCTCACTTGTATTTCGTTTCCATTCACCCCTTCGAGGATGGCAATGGACGGATTGGCCGTGCCATTGCCGAGAAGTCACTCGCCCAAAGTCTCGGACACCCGACGCTCATCGCCTTGGCCTACACCATCGAGCACGCTCGAAAGGCGTATTACGACAAGCTCGAACGCTACAACAAGGACACCGATGTCACAGGCTGGTTGACCTACTTCGCCGAGACCATTCTGGAAGCTCAGGACAACACCCGGAAGCGCATCGAGTTTATTATCGAAAAAACCAAGCTCTACGACCGCTTGCGCGGAAAGCTGAACGAACGTCAGCAGAAAGTGATCGAGCGTATGTTCCGTGAGGGCATCGACGGCTTCAAAGGAGGCCTCAGCGCGGAAAACTATATCGCCATCACGAGCGCACCGAGAACCACTGTCACCCGCGATCTTAACGACCTAGTAGCCAAGGGCGCACTAACCAAAACAGGCCAGCTGAGATACACCCGCTACCATCTCAACATCGCCGTCGACAGACGGTAATTACCCCAAAAGCGTCGGAACTACAAAGCTAAGGAACGAACCACGAATGGACACGAATACACACGAATTGCTTTTGAAGGAAGAGGTTTTCCAAGTAGTGGGTTGTGCCATGGAAGTGCTAAATACACTTGGGCATGGTTTATTGGAAAAACCTTATGAGAATGCAATGGCTGTGGAATTCCGGCAGAAGGGCATTCCTTTTCAACAGCAGCCACGATTCCCGGTCATCTACAAGTCCGTCAATGTCGGTGAATACATTCCCGACCTGATCGCCTTCGACTCCCTCATCGTCGACACAAAGGTCATTGCAGCCATCGGCAACAACGAGAAAGCGCAAATCATCAACTATCTTAAAATCACCGGCCTGCGCGTCGGTCTTATCCTCAACTTCAAACACGCCAAACTCGAATGGCAACGCATCGTCCTCTAAAAAACATTCGTGAAAATTCGTGTCCATTCGTGGTTACAAATTGGAAGATTGCTCGATAACAAGCTTTGATATTTTTGCTTAGATTCCTAGTCTGCCAACGAATGAATGTCTCACTGACCGACAAGCTCGAAGAGTTCGTCAACCGACTGGTTGACGAAGGACGCTACCGCTCCGCCAGCGAGGTGGTGCGCGAGGGGCTTCGCCTCCTCGAAATTCGTGAAGCCCAGCTCCAATCCCAGCCGGAACCCAAGAAGAACCCAAAGCCGCCCAAAAACTAGGGCCACCTAGCAGCATGAAGATTTCCAAGATCACTGTAGAGAACTATCGCTCGATCCGTAACGTCGAGATCGACGCATCCAACTTCAATGTCTTCGTCGGCCAGAACAACCACGGAAAAACCAATTTCATTGAGGCCATTCAATGGTTTTACAGTGGATCGGGTGATCTTTCGGTCTTGAAGAATTCAGCAGCCGGGGCGGGTGAAGAAATCTCAGTCGAACTGGAGTTTTCCGGCGTGCAGGAGGGGATCGCCCAAATCTCCAATGCTGACAATCAACAGAAGCTCAAGAACGTCCTAGGTGAAAGCGACACGATGCGCGTGAAGCGAACCAGCTCGAAAGCTAAAGAGCGGCACCTTTACAATCCCACCGAGGACAAGTGGAAAAAGCAGCCGTGCGGTGCCGATTCCGCATTCAACAATTGCATACCCCGTTTCGAGTTTGTTGAAGCAACCAAGAACCTCAAGGACGTTGGGAATTACAAATCGACGACGCCAATCGGCAAGATGCTTGGAGGCGTTTTGGCAGAAATTCTCGAAGCGGAGGCCGAGTATGTGAAATTCCGCGAACAGTTTGAAAAGCTGTTCGCATCTGAAACTTCCAGTATCAAACAGAAGCTCAAGGAAATCAGCGGTCAGGTCTGTGACCACCTCAAGAAGCAGTTCCCCGACTGCACCGAAGTGGACTTCATGGTTCAAGAACCAGCATTTGACGACCTCCTTAAAAACTTCCGCACGGAAGTTGATGATGGTGTATCCACCACTGCCGAGGAGAAGGGAGACGGGATGCAGCGGGCTTTAATGCTCGCCATTATTAAGACCTATGCGGATCAGCGACGTGACGATGCGCTAGGCCGATCATTCATCTTTTTCATCGACGAAGCAGAGCTTCATCTTCACCCGACCGCACAGCGGCAGCTCAAACAAGCACTGCTAGAGCTGGCAGACGGGCACGATCAGGTGTTTATCAATACCCATTCGTCCGTCCTGCTCACTGACCCCCATGATCAGCAATCGCTTTTCCGTGTTGCAAAGGAAGCACAAGGCGAGACGCAGATCGCCAAGATCGACTCCCCTGCAACAAAACACGAAGTGATCTTCGAGCTTCTCGGGGGATCTCCAGCCGACATCCTGCTTCCCGCAAATTTCCTGATCGTTGAAGGCCCGAGCGAAGTCGAGTTCTACAAACACGTCATTGATCGGCATTACCCTGATCGGGTGCAAATTCACGTCCTGCCTGCCAACGGAGATGATGAACGCCAACGGCAGCAAGTGACCGCAGTGGAAGACTTGTTAGCGACTATCGACCGTCGGCCAGTTTACCGGGAACGACTGACTATGCTCTTTGATAAACCGGACACGGGAAAAGAGCAGCGTTTCGAGGATTTCAAAAACAGCCGTCGGCACAGTGGCGCAAACGACCAGCTCTTCGTTCTGCCTGTGCAAAGGCTGGAAGACTATTATCCTGCATCATTGCGAAGCCAAACGAACCTCAGCCAAAAGGTCAAACTCGCTCGCTACATGGGCCGGAACATCTCCAAGGAGGATTTTGAAACCCACATGCCCATCATGTTCCAAGCGTTGGAACACTGCTGGACTAACGCCTACAAGGATTAGGCGTATTACCATTTCATAAGATTGATAACACCCCATGTCCCGATTAACTGATCTCATTAGAAAAGCAAAAGCAGACGACCCTCAGCTAGGAGCTGATTTGGAGAGAGAATTTCGCGCATTGTCGTCGCGCCTGTCATTTGGGCTGAACTTTGAACGGCACAAGCCGGAGGCGGTTGAATTGCCCAACCGTCCCGTCCGCAAGGGGGACAAGGTGCGTGTGCTACCACCCCGAGGCACGACTACCAAGGGCGACCAAAGGCTCTGGCAGGTGAAGGCCACGCGAAAGGGAAAGAACGAAGCCGATCTTGTCTTGCCCGGCATCGAAGAAGCTGAAACTCAGACCGTTGCCTTGGATGATCTAATCGTCGTCGCGGAATTCGGCGATACGATTTATCCGGGACTTACATCCACAGGTAAAGTCTCACGCGGGAAAGACAAACCTTGGCACACCGTTATCAACGGCGAGAACTACCACGTTCTCAAAGCTCTTACTTGGACGCACCGAGGTAAAGTGGACGCCATTTATATTGATCCACCATACAATACCGGAGCGAAGGACTGGAAATACAACAACGATTACGTCGAGGGGGAAGACTTGTATCGCCATAGCAAATGGCTCGCGATGATGGAACGACGTTTGCTCGTTGCCAAAGAATTACTTAATCCTGCGGACTCGGTATTAATCGTTACAATCGACGAGAAGGAGTATCTGCGTTTAGGGATGTTACTGGAACAGCTTTATCCAGAAGCAGACATCCAAATGATCTCATCCGTTATTTTCCCAAGTGGTTCTTCAAGAGCTGGGAGATTCAGCAGATCTGACGAATATATCTACTTTTGTTTTATCGGATCTGCGAGCGTCAAACACTGGAATAGCGATATGTTGCGCGATGCAAGCAAGAGCAAATTGCAAAGTGTTCGTTGGAATGGACTCATTAGAAATGGTGAAGGCAGCCTAAGAGGAAGAATTCCTAGTCTTTTCTATCCTATCTTTATTGATACCGAAACAGGCGAATTTCATTCGGTTGGAGAACCTCTTCATCCTAAAGCGTCGAAGAGTAGCATAATTGCACCAGAAGGGACTATTCCTGTGCTTCCGATCGATGGAAGTGGACGCGAATTAATGTGGCGCCTTCATCCGCCTACTCTACGAGATTATCTGAAAAAGGGTTATGCCAGACTGGGTCGACGAGACGAAAAAACAGGACTAAGAAGTCCTCAATATCTGCAAAAAGGAACGATTGAGAAACTAAACGCGGGTGCGATTGATATACTTGGAAAGGACAGTGAAGGCGCCTTAATTTTAAAATACAAAGAGGGTTCAAAGACTTTTGCACCACTAACTTGTTGGAATAGGGTTTCACACTCCGCTGCAGAGCACGGCTCTTCCATCCTGAAAACTCTAATTCCAGGTCGAAAATTCCCTTACCCTAAAAGCTTATATGCTGTCGAAGATGCATTACGGTTCTTTATCCGTGATCATAAGAAGGCTCTAGTTCTAGATTTCTTCTCCGGTTCTGGCACTACCGCTCATGCGGTGATGCGGCTCAACAAGCAAGATGGCGGCGAACGCCAGTGCATCAGCGTGACTAACAACGAAGTAGCAGCAGGCGAGCAGAAAGCCTTGAGGGAGCAAAATTTGCGACCCGGCGACCCTGATTGGGAAAGGTATGGTATTTGCGATTACATTACCAAGCCACGTGTAGAGGCTGCGATTACCGGGAAAACACCCGAGGGCAAGCCGATCAAAGGAGATTACAAGTTCACAGATGAATTCCCCATGACCGATGGATTTGAGGAGAACGCAGAGTTTTTTACGCTAACTTACGAGACCCCGCTCGCAGTCAGCTACCAGACAGCTTTCGCCCGCATCGCGCCCTTGCTCTGGCTACGTGCTGGCAGCATGGGAACCCGCATTGACAAGCTGCCGTCCGAGGGTTGGGACGTCGCTGAAACCTACGGCCTTTTGATCGAGCTGGACCGGGCGACGGATTTCTTAAAGGCCGTGCGCAAAGCTGAGAAACTGCGTGTCGCCTACATCGTAACCGACGATGAACGACGCTTCCAATCGCTGGCTCGCCGCTTGCCCGAAGGAGTAGAGGCAATCCGACTCTACGAGTCATACCTGACCAATTTCGCATTCGCTAACGGAGACGAAACACCATGATTTTTACACTCAAAGATTATCAGAATGAAGCCGTCTTCGACGTGCTAGCTAACTTACGCGACGCAAAGGAAGACTGGAAAGGGCCTCGCAACCGAAAAACCGCCTTCTCGCTCACAGCCGCCACGGGCGCGGGCAAAACGGTGATGGCCGCTGCGGTTTTTGAGGCATTATTTCATGGTGACGATGGTTTCAATTTCGACCGCGATCCCGGAGCCGTGGTGATTTGGTTCAGTGACGATCCATCACTAAACGAGCAAACCCGTTTTCGCCTGATGGAATCCTCTGACCGCTTGCGGCATACGGATTTAGTGGTCGTCGAAAACACGTTCAACCGTGCAAAATTTGAACCCGGAAAAATCTATTTCCTGAACACTCAGAAACTCGGGAAGAAGAGCCTTCTGGTGCGCGGGTTCGATGGGGACGAGGAACACGGCACGTTTCCCACCATGCGACCCGATCTACGGAGCCACACGATTTGGGATACGATCCGCAATACCATTGAAGACCCGGCACTGTCGCTGTATCTCGTATTGGACGAGGCGCACCGTGGCATGGGCAAATCCACTGGAAGCGGAGAAAGGTCCACCATCGTCAAACGCCTCATCAATGGAGAAAATGGCGTTCCGGGAATTCCCGTCGTGTGGGGAATTTCCGCTACGGTGGAGCGTTTCAACAAGGCAATGGAGGTGGCCACAGGTCGCACGACCCTGCCCCCGGTAACCGTTGATGCAACGAGGGTGCAGGAGTCAGGATTGCTCAAAGATACCATCGTTCTCGATATTCCCGATGAGGCGACGGGAGATTTTGATACGGTTCTGATGCGCCGGGCCACCGACAAGCTCAAGGAGGCATCCGAGGAATGGGCAGCCTATGCCAAGCAGCAGGAAAGTGATGAATTCGTGACCCCCTTGATGGTGCTGCAAGTGCCCAACACGCCCAACTCTCGGGATATTGGCCGGGCCTTGGAGGTTATTTTCCAATACTGGCCTGACGTGACTGAAAACAACGTGGCACACGTTTTCGGGGAACACACCACGCAAACTTTCGGGAGCTATTCGGTTCCCTACATCCCTCCACAGCGAGTGCAGGACGACACTTGGGTGCGTGTCTTGATTGCCAAGGACGCGATCAGCACCGGATGGGACTGCCCCCGAGCCGAGGTGATGATCTCTTTCCGTCCGGCAAGCGATCAGACCTACATCGCGCAATTGCTTGGGCGCATGGTGCGAACCCCGTTGGCCCGGCGCATCCCCGGCAACGACCGTCTCAACTCCGTGGATTGCTTGTTGCCGAAGTTCGACAAGGAGACCGTGGAGGCGGTTGTCAGAGCGTTGCGTGAGGGTGGAGCTGAAAACCCGCCGACCGGACGCATTCTCATCAATCCGAAGGAAATGAAACCCAATCCGGCTGTGCCGGAAGAGGTTTGGGAGAAGTTCGTTTCCCTTCCATCGCAGACGCGACCACAACGCGGTGCAAAGCCCGCGATCCGTCTCACGTCGCTTGCCCACGAATTGGCATCCGACGGACTACTCGCGGGCGCAGGTGGCAAGGCCCATGGTGCGATGCACAAGGTATTGGATCAGTTCATTGATGACCGAGCCGAGGCGTTCGAGGAGAAGCGGAAGTCTGTCATGACAGTCGAGGGCCGCACGATCATTGCGGACATGCGGAAGGGCGAGACGAGCGACGGAACATTCACGGCTGAAGCTGATGATGCGGTGATTGGCGATGCGTATCGCCGCACGGCACGGATTATTAGCCCGGACATCGCTCGGACTTACACGATGGAACGGGCAAAGCGTCATCCAGAGGCGGAAGACGACATGGAGCAGGCTTTGATGGAAGCGCGTGAAGACGTGGCGGCTCTCCACTTGATGGAGAACCTTCAGGTTCTTTTCGATGCGGAGGCCAAGAAACTGGCCGATCAGTGGTTTCGCGATTTTGGCGACGCCATCAAGAAGCTGCCGCACGACCGACAGGATGCCTATCGCCAGATCGTGGCACTGAGCACCGATCCACAGGACGTGGACCTAGCGCGTCCCATGTCACGCTTCGAGCCTACGAAGGCGCGTGAGGCAAACGGTGCCGAAGTGGATATTCCCACCTACACCCAGCATTTGCTTTGCGACGATCAGGATTTGTATCCCGCTGAGCTGGGGACTTGGGAGAAGGCGGTTTTGAAGGCCGAGCAGCAAAGGGACGGCTTCAGATTCTGGTATCGGAATCCTGACCGTCCCAGTCAGGACTCTTTGGGCGTCGCCTACACGAGTGATGACGACACAAAGATTGTCCGCCCGGATTTCATTTTCATTGCCGAGGAAGACGGGAAGATCGTTGCCGACATCGTAGATCCGCATGGTTTTCATTTGGCCGATGCACTGCCGAAATTGCAGGGCCTCGCCCAATACGCCGAAAATCATGCTGGAGTTTATCGGCGCATCGAGGCCGTTGCAGAAACGGGCGGTAAATTGCGCGTGCTCGACTTGACCAAGGCAGACGTTCGCCAAGCGATCATGGAGGCCAAGGGAGCGGAACCGCTCTACAATGGCCTGAAGGCGGGTGACTTTGCGTAGCCTATGCTGCACTGCGGAACATGAACCGCAGGCTGAAATCTCATGTTGAGAACCAACATGGCGACGAGCCACCAAAAGAGGAATTCGGATTCCTTTTTGCGTTCCGCTTCACGGTTGAATTTGTGCTGTAGCTTGGTCATGGCATCCTCCTGAAATCATGGGGTTGTTTGTTGCGTTTGACGCATTCGACCGATTCCAAGGCCGGGGAAGTTTGGAACCCATTTCGGGGCTTAACATCGAGGTGCAGGGTTGATCCCTTTCCTCTTGATCGGGTTGGAAAAAATCGGATTGCGTGACGCATGGAGACCCACTGGAGGGCGGAGGTATTGTCTGTCAGCGTTGCTCACAGATGACCGTCTTGCGGGGTGTCACTGGATGAAACGATACGGAGCGTGTCGGTATCCGGTGGCGAGGACTGGTTTATCAGCTCAGAGGGAGGCGATTCTCTGAGAACCAGAGGGAGCGGGCGTTAACCATTTGTGAATCCCATTCAGGTAGAATGGACAAAGTGGCAAGCCTCCCGGATGGGCGGATAGCGAGATGCGTTTATGTAAACAAAAACTGTCTCGGCAAGGGGGTGATAACCTCCCCCGCTGCATCCCCACGGTCAACCGCAAGGCGGCACATCGAGTGCCTTGTGCGGTGCACCAATTTGCAATTGGCGAGGCTGATTTTTTGAAAGGAACTCGCAATGGCTCGACCCACAAAAAATGCAGACCGACGGCTCAGCCGTCATGTTGTATTCCACCTCACGGAGGAGGAATACAAGAGCCTGCACGACAAGGCCGCACTGGCTGGCTTGTCGACGAACGAGCTTGCCCGTCGTCGGACAACCCGTGGAAAGCGGAAGCTCGTGGTGGAGACCACGAAGCGCGTAGATCCCGCTTTCCTGAAACGCATCGACCGGATCGGCCAGAACCTCAACCAGCTCGTCAAGAACGCCCACACCTTTGGGCGGCTCTCTCCGCAGGTCGATGCGCTTGCTACCACCATTGACGAAATCATCCATGAAGCCCTTCACGAAAACCCAGAATGATCCCGAAAATCACCAAAGGCGGCAGCAGCTTCAAGAGTGCGCTCCAGTATTACCTCCACGACAAGCAGGAGGATACGAAGGAGCGTGTCTCTTGGGCGCGGACCGAGAACATGCGCACCGAGGACCCTTACAAGGCGTGGCGCGTGATGGCATACACGGCCAAAGAGCAGGATCGCCTGAAGGAGGCCTCGGGGCAGTCTCGTGCCGGACGAAAACTGGAGAAGCCCGTTTTCGCCTATTCGCTTGCGTGGCATCCCGAGCAGTCGCCTGATGCAGAGCACATGCTGGAAACTGCCCGTGAGTCGCTCGAAATGATGGGACTCAGTGAGAACGAGTGTGTGATCGTGGCACACCAGGACGAACCCCAAAAACATGTCCACGTTATTGTGAACCGCGTGCATCCCATCACCGGGCTGGCCGGGGACATCCGCAACTCAAAGCGCAAATTCTCCGACTTCGCCCGCGAGTATGAAAAGCGGCATGGCAAAATCTACTGCGAACGCAGAGAGGAAAATGCCCAGAAGCGCGAGAAGGGAGAAAAGACCCATTACGGCGATCCGGTGATCGTGGAGGCATGGCACTCCAGCCGGAATGGGGCGGAATTCATGGCCGCCTTGGAGAAGGAAGGCTATGCGCTCGCGAAAGGCCGCAAGCGTCCCGTGGTGGTGGATGCACACGGCAAAGCGCACAATCCCACCCGTCATCTCGACGGCGTGAAGGCGAAGCAATTCCGCGAAAAGCTGAGTGACCTTGATTTGGAGAAACTTCCCACCGTTGAGGAAGTGACCAAGGCGACTCAGGAGATCGACTTCGAGAAAAAGCAACGGCTCGAAGCCTTCGAGATCCTCGCGGCCCGTCAGCTCGAAGCGACGCTAGCGAAGCACCGCAACGAGCAAAGCGAGTTGAAGCTGAAACACCGCTATACCTCAGAGGCCGACAAGAAGGAGCTGGTGAAGCCCTACCAGCTCAGGGAGCAGAAACGAGCCATTCTCGAACAGGCCGACGTGGTGAAGGACACCAACTGGTGGAAACGCCTGATTGGCACGACCCGCAAGGAGCAATTGAAGCTCAATGGAATGATCCTCAATTTCCGCAGTTCACGCGACCGCTACAAGGAGCAGCTTAGGTCGAGAGTGAAGCAGCGTGTCGAAGAGCGCAGACGTTTGCAAAAGCGTCAGGAAGACGAGCGCACCCGTCTTCTCGAAAGAATTGCACACGAGCGGAAATCCGAGCGGTATTCCATCCGCCTGCAAGAGCCGGAGCGCGTGCGGACACAGCAACGCCCCCGCGACGGCTATGGGATGGAGCGATAGGAGCACGAACCCGAAATGAAAAAAGCCTCACGGTTTGATAACCGTGAGGCTGAAATAGGTGCTCAAGTAGGCGTGTTATTTCTTGGCCGATTCCTCAGATTCCGCCGTTTCATCGGCAGTGAATTTCGCTGAGTTCTTGATTTCTTCCAAGATTTGCTTGGAGAGTGCGAGGCCAATTCCTTCGCTGGGTTTGGCTTTCGATGATGCTCCGATAGAGAAAATCTCCTCAGAAGAAACGGGCTCCTTGCCGTAATTGGCGATCAGCTCATCGACGTCTTTTTCCTCGAAGCGAGGCTTGTTTGATTCTGGTTTCATAATTTCTAAATGTGCTAGGGTTTTAACTTTCTGAATTGAGGTAATTGGCAACACGTTTCCTTGCCTCTGATGCCCATTCATGGGCGGTCGAACTGGAGACATTCAAACGCTCTCCAACTTCTTCAAAAGTGAAGCCGTAACGGGCATGAAGCCAAAGGGCTTCTTTCTTTTCTTCTTCGATGTCGGAAATTGGGTGCTCTGACCAGAATTTGGCGCGTGCTTCCTGTTCGTTATCAAAATGGCTTAGTTGGAATGCGAGAGAAACCTGTTTGTTTTCCAGTCCCTCAGGAATTTCGGTTTCTTTCTTCCGGTCTCGTGAACGGATCGAGTCATAAAAAAGGCTTCTGGCTTTGGTTTTAAGCCAGCCAATCCGAACGATTTTCTCAGGCTTGCCCCTGCGCAAGGCATACCACCATAGCTGCTGAAAAATGTCGTCAGCATCGTATTTGTTGCCAGTGTGCCCAATGAGGTAGCGCATCAACTCTTCGCGATGCTCTTGAATGGCTTCGAGAACAGCTTTTTCTCGCCGTTCTTGGCGAGCTTCGGCTGTCTCGTGTTGAGTTTCTTGTATTTCCATAGGCTATAAAATGTTGAGTGAGATCCGGTAGTTTTTCCGTGTTCACATGAGGGAATACGCCGCAAAGAAAATCCTATCCGGCGAATTCTGACTTTTTTAGTTTTTCTTCAAGCGGGGGAAAGCCTTCCCCTCGGACTTACTGCGTGCAGTCCTACCCCATCACCTGAAAGGCTCCGCCTCTCAAACTCTCCGAAGTGGCGGCAGGAGCCGCAGGGTTTCATAAACGGACTGGCTTGGTTGCTCCGCACCGCGTGGACACCAAAAGCCCGCCGTTCGCTCATGCTTCGCGTGCCGGACGGTCTTATCGTGTCTCACTGCCACCAGTGGAAATTTCCGTTCTGATGTCCGTTGGCGATGCCAATCGACGAACGATTTCTGCCAGACGACGAACCGATCTGGCTAAGGGCTGGCTGCCCTCGCGACCGTAAAGGGCATCCAAACATTGTCCTCGTCACGGTGTTCCTGCGGGACCGTTCGGACCCTCCCTTGACGTTGCTACCCCGCTTCTCGGCGAAGGCCAAGGTTTCATGCGCGGGGCGATGAAGCCCGGTGGCTTATCTAAGAAACAAAACAGAAAGGGAACCTGACATGACTGATAACACTCCAAAAATTTACGTGGCTTGCCTTGCCAGCTATAACGCCGGAATCCTGCACGGTGACTGGATCGACCTCGACGGAAGCGAGACCATCGAAGACCGGATTTCAGAAATCCTCGACGCCTCACCGGAGGAGGACGCGGAAGAATGGGCGGTGCATGACCATGAGTTTTGCGGCCATCTCTCCGAGTATGCCGGAACCGATACCCTGAATGCGATAAAAGAGGCATTCGAGAAGGTCGAAGCCGAGGGAATCGATTGGGAGGTATTCTGCGAATACTGCGCCCACCTTGGGCACGACATTGAAGCCGGACAGGTGGAAATGTTTAGCGAAGCTTACGCAGGGACAGCGGACACACTGGAACACTGGTGCATGGACTTTCTGGAGGAAACCGGGCAACTGGATTCCATCCCTGAAAATCTGCGTTTCTACTTCGATTATGCAGCATTCGCCCGTGACATGGAAATCAGCGACGTGTTCACGATCCAACACAACGGCGACACGCTCGTTTTCTGGAACCGCTGACCAGACCCGCGAGGGAGGGGCTTCGAGCCTCTCCCTTTTTTCGCGGAAAAATTGCGCCGATTTCTCACCAGATCGAAATCGGCGGGGGACAGGGAAGTAAAAGTCCGGTTCAAGAACCGGACAGAGCGAGACAGACTTGGAAGCCAAAAACCGGACAGTAACCGGACAGTGGTGGAAATCTTGGTAGGGCCGGTGGGACTTGAACCCACGACCAAACGATTATGAGTCGTCTGCTCTAACCACTGAGCTACAGCCCCTTTTGTCTCCGGTGCGGGGAGATTGGACTTTTAAAGTGGTCACTTGCAAGTGAAAGCTTGAATAAATCCTGGAGAAGGAGGTTTTGGATACTTGGGCGGGTTGGATTTCCGCAGCCGCGTCAGCCTAACCATTTTTGCAAGGTTGCAAAATCGTGACGCATCGCTTCGACCGATCTGTCGACAACGTCCTCCCCGCTGATATACTCGATATGGATTGAAGCGGGGATATTGGTTGGGAGCATTCGCGAGACGAGTTTCCCTGCCTTGGGGTTTACCATCCCTTCTCCGAGGGGACACGCTGACCATTTTTTTCCTGTGACCTTATAGTCTTTGAAAAAAACTGCGCCGATGTGGGGGAGGGCTCTCCGGAAATTGATTTCCCACGCATTGGATCCTTCCACAGCTGCATGGGCGAAATCGAAGGCCATTCCGAGATGGGCTGGATCGATATCGCTGAGAATATCAACCATGTCCCAGATCGGAGCGCCGACGAAATTATTGCCACGGTGGTTTTGATAGAGGCCCTGGATTCCGCAGGCCTTATTCAATGCCGCAAGATCGCTTAGTTGTGACTTGAAATTAGCGATCTGCGGTGCAAGAGGCTTGCTCAAATCATACTTCAGATGCTCCAGGCGATAGCGTTTGATTCCTAATCTTGCCGCGAGGCGCAGCTGTTCCTCCGCCAAGCCCCGCGCGTCCACTGCATTGATGCTCGAGGCCATGATGATGACTTCGAGATTCTTTTTCGCAAGAGCGGCGTTGAACGCCGGGAGTTCCTTGGTCATTTCTTCAGGCTCGATATGTCCTTTCTTCCGGAGGGGGGCTTCCAGTCCTGAAACTCCCAGAGGAGCGATCTTTTCTGCGAGGTCGGCGTAATCGAGATGCTCGAAATATTTGGTGAAAACAGCGATTTGGCGTGCCGTTTTCTCCTCTTGCGCGGACTCGTCCGCCAAGAGGCCGGAGACAGATAGGCCTAGCCCGGTGAGAGTCGTCGTGCCCAGAAAAGATCTACGGTTCATCCGCGCATGCTAAACATGCATTTTTTGCATGTCAAAAAAGTTCTCGGGCCGGAGAGAGATCGCGATGCAAAATCAAAAAAAGTGCCGCCAGGGAACTGCGGCAAACTTGGACAAACTACCGTTGCTCCGATTAAGGCCTGGCGGGGTTCGCTTGCCAAACCTCCACGGTCCCTGACAGCGGTGAAAAAGAAACCCACGGAGGGCAAACCCGCAACTATAAACTCAGTTTTCCCAACTTCTTGCGCGTAACGCTTCTGCTGCCGCGCGCGCTTCAGCCTCCTTTTTGCTCTTTCCTTTGCCAGAGGCAAGGAGCATGTCCTGCCAGACGACCTCTGCCTGGAATACACGCCGATGGTCCGGTCCGGTCTCGCTGACGATTTTGTAAACCGGTGCGATTGGATGGATGGCTTGGAGACATTCCTGCAGCTCGCCCTTGGGATTTCGCTCGTCCGGGCTCTCAATCATACCCTCGATTTCACCTTCAAAAAGACGAAGGATAAGTTCCTTCGCCGCTATAAGGCCGGTATCAAGATAGACGGCCCCGATCAGGGATTCGAAGGCATCTGCAAGGGTGGAAAGGCGCCGCCGCCCTCCCGTGGCCTCTTCACCTTTGCCGAGCAAGACGTAATCGCCGAGGTGTATGACCATCGCAAAGCGGGCCAGGGCCCTACGGGAAACCACGCGGGAGCGGAGCTTGGTGAGATGGCCTTCGGTCGCATCCGGGAAAAGTTTATAAAGTGCCTCGGTGACTACCAGCTGAAGCACGGCATCGCCAAGAAATTCCAGGCGTTGATTGTCGAAGTGGGGGCGCTGAGACTCATAAGCCAAGCTCGGGTGGGTGAGCGCCTCCGCCAAAAGGAGCGAATTACGAAATTTGTATTGGATCCGGCTCTCCAGCGGTTGCATCGAAATAAAAAAGGGTTCACCTCTTTCCTCGCATCCGGAAACCGTGCCGGACGCGAAGAAAAAGGTGGGGTGATCGACGGGACTCGAACCCGCGACAACCGGAATCACAATCCGGGGCTCTACCAACTGAGCTACGACCACCGTTCTAGGCGGGCGAAACGCTTATAACAGCCTGAGATGATTGCAAAGAGAAAAATGACTATAATTGCGTTAAATCGTCAAAAGCGGTCTCCAAATGCTCGAATTGGAAGCGGAAGCCAGCCTGGAGCAACTTTTCAGGAATTGCTCTCTGGCTGGAAAGAAGTGCGCTGGTGAAGTCTCCCATGACGATCTTTAGGGCAAAGCCGGGCACAGGTAGAAATGCCCAGCGGTGAAGTGATTTGGCAAATTTCCGGGTGAATTCCGCATTGGTTTCCGGGTTCGGTCCACAGCCGTTCACCGCGCCGGAGATAGAGTTTTCGGCGATGCAGAACATCATTGCTCTTCGGAGATCATCCACGTGAATCCATGGCATCCATTGCTTGCCATTTCCAAGTTTCCCGCCGAAGCCGGATTTGAAGACAACCCGGAGTTTTTCAAATGCCTGGCCGTGTTTCCCCAGGACAAAACCGATCCGGAAGCGGACCACGCGCAGGCCCAGAGGCGTTGCGTCCTCCGCAGCCGTTTCCCACTCGGAGCACAGATCCGCCAGGTATCCGCTGCCTTGGCTGGCATTTTCTGTAAGGAGATCGTCCCCACGATCCCCGTAAAATCCTACTGCCGAGGTGTTGATCAGGATCTTCGGGCGATATTCTTCCGGTAAGGCGGCGATCTTTTCCACAATATCCTGGGTCACTCCCACGCGGCTGCGGTGAAACATTTTTTTGTTCTCGTCTGTCCAGCGCTGATCAATAGGCACGCCGGCGAGATTGATGACGAGATCGCAATTGGAAAGGTTAACGGCCTCCGGCGTCATCCAATGCTTCACGCCTTCGACAGAGCCTCTGCCTTTTCTACTAACGCCGGTAACCTCCCAGCCATCCTTGGCCAGCATATTGGCCAGGCCACTGCCGACAAAACCACTTGCTCCGTATAGCACCGCGCGTTTGTTCATAACAACTACTCCATACCATGATTTGGGTTCATCGCAAACAGTGGCTCAAAAGAGTTCCAACTGCTCGACACCCGGTATGTCGTGAAATCTCACACCCACTCCCAATAAACGCACAGGTTTATCCTCCGATCGAGCATTGGCCTCCGCGAGTAGCTCCCGGAAAATACGAAAGTCCATGGTTTGTCCGGCTCGCTCCGCAGTGGTGCGCCGGAAGTCGGAGAACTTTAGCTTCACCACCAGCGCACGGATCTGCCTTTCCCCATGGCGGGAGGTCAGTTTTTCCTCCAGTTCATCAAGCAGGAGTTTCA
The DNA here is from genome assembly GCF_042683045.1 of Luteolibacter algae. Classification (NCBI taxonomy): domain Bacteria; kingdom Pseudomonadati; phylum Verrucomicrobiota; class Verrucomicrobiia; order Verrucomicrobiales; family Verrucomicrobiaceae; genus Luteolibacter; species Luteolibacter algae. The sequence continues at coordinate 17,150 of NZ_JBHUIT010000001.1, forward strand.
TCTCCCGCCAAAGAGTTTCCACGGTATGAAGGTTTTCCGAGAAAGTATTTTCGATGCTGAGAGATTTGCGCGGACTATCGGGACTGACCGCGCGCTCATCGCGTCCCCAGCTGCGTTCATATAGCTCTGCGCCAAATCCCCCCAGTCGCCGCGCCCACTCGAACTTATCGATTTTCCGGTATTGGCCGCAGGTCTCAATGCCCATTGAGGCCAGTTTTTCGGCCATTTTTCCTCCCACGCCCGAGATTTTCTTCATGGGGAGATCGCGCATGAATTCCGCCGCATTGGCGGGAGAAACCGTGAACTGGCCGTCCGGTTTGCGCCAGTCACTGGCAATTTTTGCAATCAGTTTGTTGGGCGCGATCCCGGCGGAGGCGGTGAGGCCGGTTTCTTCGCGAATCATCTGCCGGATTCGCGAGGCAATGATTGTTCCCGGTTCCGGATTATGGGTGACGTCGAGAAAAGCCTCATCAAGGGAGAGGGGCTCGATAAGTGTGGTAAAACGGCTGAAGATGCTGCGGATTTGCAGACTGTCGCGTTTGTAAATATCGAACCTAGCGGGCACGATCAGTAAATCCGGGCATTTTTCCAGCGCCATGAAGACCGGCATTGCCGAGCGACAGCCAAACTTTCTCGCCTCGTAGTTCGCGGTTGCCAGCACACTTCTGCGGCTGCTGCCGCCTACTCCCACAGGTTTGCCACGAAGCTCGGGATTATCCCGCTCTTCAATCGCCGCGTAGAAGCAATCCATATCGATATGGATGATCTTTCTAGATGAAAAATGCTGCACGGATGAACAATTAACGCTTCGTTCACAGCCGTGCAAGCGGATCATTTCGGGACGTTCGGGAAAGCTCTCAAAACGATTCAGACTCCGAGCATGAGAGAGATATGCTCCGCAGTGAGCTCTCCCATCGAAGTGCAGTCGGTGAAATCCTTCGTGCCGTGCATTCTGTCCAGATCCAAGGCCAACTGTCGCACATGTTCCGCAGGGGCTATCTGCTCGCGCCGCATGATGCCTAAAAGCGCACGGAGGCGCGTGGACTCCACCTTGGCCCGCCGGGCCATCTGGGCGTGCTCCTCGTTCACGTATTGATCGATGGATTTCCGGTTTAGCACTTGAAATGCTAGACGTGTGATAGGTCTGTTTGAATTGAAACGGAAGGCGAGGTAGATATTGCCGTTGCCTTCGTAGGACTGCTGGTCGAAGTCGATGGGACGCACCCGATACTGGACTTCCTCAAAGTCCGGAGTGATTTCCACGACATAGTTGACACTCCGCATGTCGCCGAGCAGACGGATGAAGGATCGCTCCGTGAATTTTGTAAATTCCTTGGCGATCCGGACTTTATTCAGGTCAGGATTTTTTAAATAATCGCGCATGAATGCATCTCCCGGAACGCCGGCGATATGTTCTTCGATAAGTGTGTTACCGCTGATCATGTAGTTGATTCGGTTCGGCGAGAGGATGTGCTCCAGCTCAAGGCCGTAGATCCGCGATGCATCCGCCTGCTTGACGTAAAAATAGTCCGAATTGTCATTGAAGAGGTTGGTAACGCGGATCCGGAATGGCTTGGAATTACCGAAATCTCCGAAATCAATGCGATCGACCCGCAGGTGGTCATGTTCCTCCGCATCCCGGCCAATCTTCAATTCGCTGTAGATGCTGATCAGGCCATTCCGGAGTTCTTCGAAAACGTCCGGAGGATACATCACCGTCATCCAGAGAGTCTCCCGGCTGCAAGGAGCCTCATACGGGATGGCGCCCGTGAAACGGATCAGTTCCGAGTAGAGATTCGGTATATCACGTAGTCTATCGAAGTGGTAGAGGTATTGCCTGAGACTGGTGGACATCTCATACATGATCTTGCGGGCCGGAATCATCCGGACAGGCTAGGGCGATGCGGCACAGGGTGCCAAGAGCCAACTTTCGTTCCGCAAACGCTTTGGCGGACAAGGTATAAAAAAAGCCGATCCCGAGAAAGCAGGATCGGCCGTTTGAAAAAGTAGGAGCGAATTACGCTTCGTCTTCGGTCACATCGCCAGCATCTACAGTGATGGTGAGAGTTGCGGTGACTTGTGGGTTGAGCTTGATCTCGATCTCGGATTTGCCGGATTTCTTGATTGGCTTGTCGAGAAGGATGTTGTGGCGGTCGATAACGATCCCTGAGGACTCAAGTTCTTTGTGGATATCGATGCTTGTGACGGAGCCGAATGCTTTGCCGCCCTGACCTGTGGAAAGGGTGAAGGATGGCTTGAGCTTGGAGATCTTGGTGGCGAGCTCTTGGGCTACTACAAGTTCCTCTGCCTCACGGCGTGAGCGCTCGGTTTTAAGGGCTTCGACGTGGCGAAGGTTTGCTTTGGTCGCTTCATATGCCTTGCCTTGTGGGACGAGGTAGTTGCGGGCGTAGCCAGCGCGGACTTTAACAACATCGGCTTCGGCGCCGAGGCCTTCGATTTTTTCTTTGAGGATGACTTGTGCGTTGGCCATGATAGAGAGTGTTTGTTTGAGAAACGGGCGGCGGATTTAGGCTCGTAGCTGCTTCGCGTCAAGGAGAATCCTGCAATTGTAGCCGGATTTAACATTTTTTTTGAAAAAATACGTGGAGGCGCGGTTTCCGGGAGGAAAGACCAGTTGGAAAAATAAGCAGGGGAAATTCCCGCGTCCGGCGTTTCCACTTGGCAAAGCGGCAGGTCTTTGGGAAGCATCCTTCCATGTCAACCAATGCTTTTTTGAAGGATATGTTCGACCTCAGCGGAAAAACTGCGGTCGTGATCGGTGGAACAGGTGAACTTTGCGGCACGATGGCAGTCGGGCTGGCTCGTGCGGGAGCGGAAGTCGTCCTGGGCGGCCGTATCCCGGAGAAGGCGGAAAGACGTCTGGAGGAGATCAAGTCCCATGGAGGCAAGGGTTATTTCGTGCCGGTGGATGTGACATCCCGGCAGTCGCTCCACGATATGCTTGAGACGGTTTTGGAGAGATCCGGTGGGGTGGATATTCTCATCAATGGCGCGGGGACGAACTCTCCCACTCCGTTTTTGGAAATCACGGAAGAGGAATACGCGCGCATCATGGATACCAATCTGACGGCGATCTTCCGTGCCTGCCAGGTGTTCGGCCAATATTTTGTCGATGAAATGCGGCCAGCATCCATTATCAATCTGGGTTCGATTTCCGGTCTCAATCCGCTCTCCCGTGTCTTTACCTACTCCGCCTCGAAGGCGGCGGTCCATAACCTCACCCGCAATCTCGCCCGCGAGTGGGCTGACAAGGATATCCGTGTCAACACCCTCGTCCCGGGCTTCTTCCCAGCGGAACAAAATCGCAAGGTGCTCGATGAGTCCCGGGTTCTTGATATTCTCCGTCACACGCCTTCCTCCCGTTTCGGCAACGCCGAGGAACTGATCGGTGCGACAATCCTTCTGTCTTCGCCCAAGGCGAGTTCTTTCATCACGGGTATGGAAATGATTGTCGACGGCGGTTTCCAATCCATGAGTATCTGATGTTTTTCAGGCACCGGGGGAGACTTTTCGTCTACGAGGTTCTCCCGGTGTCTTTTTTGCCTTTTCTGGTGAAGGCTTTGGTGACGAATACGTCACAGCTGTGGTGCTGATCAGAAGTTGCAAATGCGATTTTCTGTTATCGGAAGTGGAAGTGACTTCCCGATAACTTATGAAAATTGACATCGTGACGGACACCTTTGCCCCGGATGTAAATGGGGTGGCTATGACACTAGGCCGCTTGTGTGATGGCTTACGAAAGCTCAATCACCGTGTGCACATCATCCGCACCGGTGTGGGGAAACGTGGTGAAACGGTGGCTGCATCCGTGCCTTTGCCAGGTTACAAAGAGGTCCGTGTGGGACTGCCGGGGCCCTTCAAGCTCCGCAAGCGCTGGCTGAAAAAGCGTCCGGATGCCATCTATGTAGCCACGGAAAGCCCTCTGGGTAGATCCGCTGTAAAAGCTGCCAAGGCGCTGGGGATTCCTGTGGCCACCGGTTTTCATACGAACTTTCACGAGTATATGCAGCGCTATAGTCTGGGCGGCCTGCAGCCTATGGCCATGGCCTACCTGAAGCGCTTCCATGACAAGGCGGATTGCACGCTCGCGCCGTGTCCTGACTTGGTGGAAAAGCTTCGCGGGGAGGGCTTCGAGGAAGTTTATCTGCTCGGGCGTGGTGTGGATACCGAGTTATTTTCTCCCAAAAAACGCTCTGAGGAACTTCGTAATAGCTGGGGAGCCTCGCCGGGAGCACCGGTGGCGATTGTGGTAGGTAGGATGGCCCAGGAGAAGAACCTGGAGCTTGCAGTCAGGGCATTCGAGGCAATGCGGGAAACGGTGCCGGATGTGCGGTGTGTCATGGTGGGCGACGGACCGTTGCGTGAGAGACTGGAGGCAAAACATCCTTGGATTCACTTCAGTGGGATGCAAACCGGAGAGAATCTGGCAAAACATTATGCATCTGCGGATGTGCTGCTTTTCCCGAGTGAGACCGAGACCTTCGGCAATGTGGTGCTCGAAGGGATGGCAAGTGGCCTGGCGACGGTCAGTTACGATTACGCTGCTGCGGCTCGTTTCGTGAAGCATGGGGAAAATGGCTTCAAAGTGGAAAAGGGCGATTCCAGATCATTCATCGAATGCGCGAAATCTGCCCTGGCCATCCGCAAAGGACATGGAATGAGGACTTCCGCGCGTGATCTGGCGCTTGGCGAAGGCTGGGAAGCGGTGGTCAAGGAGTTTGAGAAGCGTTTGGAATGCATTTCCGGCAACGCCAAGTCCGCTCCCCGGAAACTCTTGAGTATTCCGAAGCACGGAAAACGCGAAAGAGTCAGTTTCCGCACCGTATTCCTCTCCGATATCCATCTGGGAACGCCCGATAGCAAGGCTGCGGAGGTCGTGGATTTCCTTAAGCAAATCCGGTGTGAGAAGCTGGTATTGAACGGGGATATCGTGGATGGCTGGGCGCTTCAGCGTGGCTCGAAGTGGATGCCGCGACATAGCCGGGTGATTCGGAAGATTCTTAAGATGACCGAGCGTGATCGCACGGAAGTCGTGTATCTACGGGGAAATCACGATGATATCCTGGAGCGGTTTCTACCGCTGGCATTCGGCAAGATACGCTTCACGAAAGAACACATTCACACAGCTGCCAACAAGCAGCGATACCTCGTAGTCCACGGCGATGGCTTTGATAGTGTATCGACGAATCATAAGTGGTTGGCCTCTCTCGGCGCTGTTGGCTACGACACCTTATTGAAGGTTAACCGTTACTATAACAAATGGCGCGCATGGCAGGGGAAAGAGTATTTTTCCCTAAGCAAGAGCGTCAAAGCCAGGGTGAAATCAGCGGTTAGTTTTGTCGATAAATACGAGGAACTGCTCCAGGAACTGGCAATTCACAAGAACTGCGATGGCATTATCTGCGGGCATATCCATACTCCGGAGGACAAGCAGGTTGGCGAGGTTCATTACCTAAATTCAGGTGATTGGGTGGAGAGTCTCACGGCGATTGTCGAGCATCACGATGGGCGCATGGAGCTTATCCAATACGACGACTTTATGACGAAGTGTTACGAGAACAGCCTGCGAAAGCTGAAATCTCCTGAACGCTACGATAAGAAGCCGATTCTGCCTTCCGATAGAATGAGTGCGGAGAGTGATGACGTGGTTCTCACCGCAGAGTGATTCGTCTGCGAAATTTTCCCCGCAGATAAAATACCAGGGAAAGGGAGAGAATGAGTATTAAGACGGCGACGATGGAAATATAAAGCCACGGAATTGGCAGCGGCATGGTGAAGCGGCTCTCGATGGGCTTCTTGAAAGCGGAAGCAAGGGGAGTTTCCCAAATCAGGGTTCGACCCTCGTTGGCAGTAAGAGTGGCGTTATGCGAGGTCGCCCGGTTGGGGAGATGGATGATGGTCGTCAGGCTGTGACCGCGTAGCTGGCTTTCCGGCAGAAAAATTGCGCCAGGCATTGCTTTCGGGAGGTTCACGAGACGTTTGAAATGAAGATCGGTGCCGGAAAACGTCACATCTGTTTCTCCGGCAAAACCAGTTCCACCCTTCGGGAGCTTTTCTAGATTGGCTTCACCCAAGGCGTTTTTCAGGTCCAAAGCGTTTTCGAATGTGCAGGTGATATCCAGCTGCATTCTGCCATTTTCCTGTGAGCTGGATATCGTGTGGGAGCTGAAGGCGGAATTTCCGTCGAAGAAGGCTTCGATCATTTCGCGGACACCTGTTTCCCCTCCATAGAGTGTGGCTGCCTTCGCGGGAAAAATCACCTGGATACGGGCTGCTCCCGACGAATCCGCACTGATCCAGATCTCCTCACGCGTATCAAAACATGAGACAAGCAATGTGGCCAGAAGCCAGACGACGAGAAATTTGAGAATCCTTTTTTTCGGCATCGCGGAATTTGTTGTTACGCCAGCTGATCTGCGGAGCGTAGCAGGATATCGCCGATCTCCACATGAACGGGTGCCGTAAGGATCGTCATGATACAGTGGGCGACGTCCTCTGGCTGTAGCATTTTCATTCCCGCGCGTGTTTTGGAGAGCGTATCTTCCCGCCCCCTGAAGTAGTTTTCCAGAAGTGGTGTGTCGACAAAACCCGGCGAAACGCAAGCGACCTGAATCGGGGATTGGATGGCTTTCAGCTCGGAGCGGAGCGAGTCAGTGATTGCTCTAACGGCGAATTTTGTGGGGGCATAGAAGCCGCCGGAAGGGGGCACGCGGTGGCCGGACATGGAGGAAACATTGACGATGCGCCCGCCGGTTTTTGGAAAATGATTGAGGGAGAGCTGGCAGCATAAGGAGAGGGCCAGAACGTTGACCCTCCACATTTCCTCCCAATCGGCCGGATTGCCATCGATAACGCGGGAGAGATAAGCGATGCCGGCGCAGTTCACCAATCCATCGATCTTTCCAAGGCGGTGAAAAATGGCCGTGGTTTCCTCGCGCGATGTCAGATCCGCCTTGATGGGAGATACGTCCGGATGGACCGCATTCGGGCGCCGCGTGACGCCGAGAACGTTCGCGTCATGGGTGAGAAGCTGCTCGCACAATGCCAGCCCGATGCCGCTGGAGGCACCGGTGACCAGAAATGTTTTGCCTTTGAGATGAATCATGGTTGTTGGGGCGGATACTGGAATAATGAGGCTAGATCCGGCAAGTCAGCCGCGGATCGGGCGGGCTGGGATGATCTGATTTTTCCCTCATGGAAGACGAAGGCACCGGGCATTTGCAAGCCGTCTCCGGCAAGGTGGCCTACGCCACAGCCTTTGATGACAGAAATCGCTCCGCGCCACCAGACCTGCGGTCCGAAAAGCTCCAGAAAGCCGCCTTTTCCCAGACCGAACGCGCGGTAGAGCTCGCAGCGTGGATCGGCAATGCGGAGTATATTTGAATTGTGGCCGAGGTAGTCGACCTCGGTCCCGGATTGGAGCATGTGGACGAGAACCAGTGAGGCGTTGTTTTTTCTGGCCTCGCGCTCCAGATCTTGGAGTCCACGCAAAATCTGGCGGGTGAACGTGCAGCCGAAGTGCCTGAGAAAAACGAGAACCAAAGGTCTTTCCCCGGATGCCTTTGCGAGCGTTTCTCCCGAGGAAAGGCGGTAGACCGCGGATGCCTCAGCGATGGTATACGGGACGCCCCGGGATGGAGGAATCCCCGCGTGGGCACGGATTGCCGCCCAGAGAATATATAAATACGGGGGGAGCCAGATGATATCGTTGATCAGAAGTATCCATGAGGCCGTCACCGGTAAATCGTCTCTTGCAATCGCGGGAACAACAAATGCTACCGCGAGGATTGATTTGATCGCGCCAAGTAGGATTATCAGCCAGTTGCGGATGGGATCGCGTGCGGAAAGAAGCAATGCCAGACCAAGTGCGCCGGAAATCAAACCAATGACTCTCCATAGGGCCGGATGTTCCGGACGCTGCAGCCCAAACAGATCGTAGCACCCGCAAGGCCAGAAGTTTGCCCACGCGGCGAAGATCAGATGATAAAGCCCCGCGATGATGAGCACGAGTTTCATCCGGTGTAAAAGTCGGCAGTTGTTACCCTGGCAGGTGCGGTGCATTGTTTAGTTTATGAGGGAGCGGGAGCCGTGCAATGGGAGATTTCGCCATTGGGCGGGCGAGCGGAACTCCGGATCCGGTGAAAATGACTAAATAGGTTTCCGCGGAAAGCCGGCGAAACTAAAAAAGGAGCAACCGCTGATCGGTCGCTCCCTTTTCTGAAATATTGCGATGCCGGTATCGTTCTTAGCGGCCGAGCTCGCGGGCTACGATCATTAGTGTCTCCCGGACACCTGGGGCAAAACCGCCATCGGTTTGAACGGCGAGAAGGGTGCGGCCCTCGCGGATGAACTCGATTGGGACGGAGCCGGAGTAGAGTTTGATCGGGCTACTGCCGAAGCCAAGATTGGAAATCACCGTTTTCAGTGCGTCCACGGCGGAAATATCCTGCTCGCTTACGCGGGCGATTTGACGGATGCCGGGAAGGGAGCGGGCACGTTGGAGAATCTCGTCCTTGGTCATTTCCCGGTCTACGCCAAAGATAGCGCGGAGCTCGAGTTGCTTGATTTCGAAGGAATCGGAATTCGAAGCACTCGCCGCCTGTGGGGCCGGGGCTGGCTGCGGAGATACCGCCTGTGGCTGCTGGGGCGCGGGTGCGGTCTGTTGAACCGGTGCAGGGGCGGGCGCTGTTTGTTGCTGCTCAGGAGACTGAACGGGAGCCGGTGCAGGCACCGGGGAAGCATCTGCCTGTGGCCAGCTGCCGAAGGCGTTGCTCTGTGGTGCCGGTGCTTGGTTGCCGCTGGGTGCGAAAGGAGAGGCGGACGGAGCTTGCTGCGGTGCTGGTGCGGGTGCTGGCTTGGCGACCTCGAAAGGATTGCCTTTCAAAGCCTGCGGTTGTGCCTCGAAGCCAAAGCCTTGGGGCTCGGAAATCTGGAATGGTGATTCAGCTGTCTTGCGGCGCTCCGGAAGACGTACTGGCTGAGAATCCTCGGATGAATGGTTGTCATCCACGATGGCGAAAGGAGAATCCTTGCGAGCTTGCGGCTGTGCGGGAGCCGCTGCAAATGGACTGGCCGCGACAGGAGCTTCCGGGCGCTTTTCTGCTCCATTTGAGGCTACAGCGAAGGGAGATGCCGGCGGCGCTGCTCCCTCTGAGGATGGACTAGTGAATGTATCGAAGATTCCGCGTGGTGAGCTCATAAGGATAAGGGGGTTGGAGGGGGACTAATTTCGAGAGGATACATAAACTAAGTAATCCCGAAATGTCGAGCTTTAATAACTAAAGTTTTATAAATTTGAGGCTATTTTTAAAAATACCGGACGCCAACGCTGGAATAGAGCAAGTTATGTTATCTGGTGGAGTTGGGTATAAACCGGATATTTCCGGAAGCGGTTGATAAGATATCCCTAGCTGAGGCTATCATTGCGATCTGCCGCAAAGATGAAGCATAATTTCCTAGGAACAATTGAATGGCCGGGCGTGGTCGTTCGCTTTCAAATCGTTCGCTATATCACGGAAGCGTTACCGCTTCATTTCGCGCCGATCAGGCGTTTCAGACGGTTTTTTACGCTGACCTTGCCTACCGCTGATAACCTATCGACGAAAAGTATGCCGTTCAGGTGGTCGATCTCGTGCTGAAGTGCGCGGGAAAGCAAACCGTCCGTTTCAATGATCAATGTGCTACCATCCAGCTGGGGAAGCGTCGCCTTCACATCCATCGGGCGGCGGACTTCGCTGCGGATTCCCTGGATACTTAGGCAACCTTCGAAATCGGTATCCTTTTCCTGGCCGAATTCCAGTGTTGGGTTAATGAAAACCAGAGGCATGATTTCTTCCAGTTCGGCATCCTTGCCATTCACCTTGAGATAGGAGACACATTCCGGATCATGTGAGACATCGATCACCGCGAGCTGGAGGTCCACACCGATTTGCGGAGCGGCCAGCCCCACGCCATTGGCATCGACCATGGTCTCAAGCATATTGTCGACGAGTTCACGGAGTTCCGCATCGATGGTTTCGACGGGGCGGCATTGTTGGCGGAGGATGGGATCGCCGTATTGGACGATGGGAAGAAGCATGCCCGGAGATTGAACGAGTGCGGAGAAACGTCCAATCCAGAAATATGAAAACTGCGTTCAAGCAGTCCTTGCGGGGTGAAAAAGGCTCGCTAACTTCAGGGTCGTGAACGGAAAACGGGCGATAATTCTGAAAGTTTCGGCGATGCTGTTGATCGTCTGGGTGATTGTTTTCGCGGTGAGAAGCGTGGCGGCGTCCAAAAAAATCACGGCAGAGCGGCTCGATAAGGAGCTTGCGGGTCTGAATTTTGCGGATTGGTCCGAGAACCCGGGGTCCGGCTCCATCGCACAAAGACGTAAGAAGGAAATCCGGGATGTGGCGGAAATGGTGAATCGTCTGGATTTTGCGGAGCGCCAGAAGAATCGCGACAGCCGTGCGGGAGAGAATTTTTTCAAAAAGCTTAGCCAGGATGAAAAGAATCTTTTTATCGATCTAACGATTGTGGAGACGATGAGCCGTTTCATGGAGGCTCTGGATCAAATGCCCGAGGATCAGCGCAAAAAATTCGTCCAACAGGGGCTGAACGAAATCCGCGAGGGGCGCACCGAGGAAGAAATGGAGCGTGCGAAGGAGATGGATGAGAACCTGCTGACCAAAATCAGTGAAGAGGGCATGAAGGCGTATTTTGATAAAGCCAGTGCCGATACCAAGCTGGATCTTGCGCCACTGATGGAGGCGATGAACGAGGTGATGCAGGGCCTGCGGGGAAATGAATTCGGACCGAGATGAAAGATCCATATCAAATTAAAGACGGTTTTACCCTCGTTGAGCTGCTGGTGGTCATCGCGATCATCGCCGCGTTGGCGGGGATTGCGGTGCCAGTGAGTAGTTCCATGATTGCCAAGGGACGCGAGGCCGCATGCCTTGGGAATCTGCGCTCGATCGGAGTGGGGCTGCAAAGCTACCTTTCCGATCACAATCAGAAACTTCCCGAGATGGCCCTGGGGCGTGAGAGCAAAAGTTCTGGAGAGCCGGTTCTGGAGACGGTTTTGTTGGAGTATCTGGAGAGTCCTGAGGTATTCCACTGTCCGGCGGATAAGGAGCAATTCGAAAAAACGGGTAGCAGTTATAACTGGAATCATACCCAGAATGGTCTCCACATCAGCCAGGTAGCATTTTTCGGGATTGAGGCGGGTCGCTCGGAGGCTGTGCCCCTGGTGAGTGATAAGGAAAGCTGGCATCCGGAAGGGACGAACTTTCTATACGCGGATTCCACCAGCTCGAACAAAGTGCGATTTGCAACCAATCGCGGAAAATGAGCACTATGTTGGAAGCAATCGGGCTGAGCAAAAAATTCGGAGGGAAACCAGCGCTGAAAGAGGTTTCGTTCCGTTTGGAACGTGGTGAGATCTACGGGCTCCTTGGACACAATGGAGCGGGAAAAAGCACCTCTCTTGGAATTATCCTTGGAATGGTGGAGCCGGATCTTGGCGAGGTCCGTATCGATGGGGTGTCCGTGCAGGCAAAACGCAGCCAAGCCTTACGGAAAGTCGGCGCGATCTTTGAAGCACCAGCGTTTTACGACTACATGAGTGGCTGGGATAACTTGAAAATTCTGATGAGCTATTCCGGTGGATTCGATGAAAAAGCAGCGAGGGAAGTGGTGGAACGGGTCGGTCTGGTGAAGCGAATCGGCTCCAAGGTGAGAACATATAGCCACGGAATGAGGCAGCGTTTGGCGCTAGCACAGTCGCTCCTGCCGGAGCCGGAACTTTTGCTTCTTGATGAGCCGACGGATGGTCTGGATCCGGAAGGAATCAAGTGGTTCCGAGATTTTATACTCCAGCTGCGTGAGGAGAGGGGGATGACAGTTCTGTTCAATTCACATCTGCTTTCCGAGGTGGAGCTGATGTGCGACCGGGTGGCGATACTGCGTGAGGGGAAGCGGGTTTTCGAGGGCTCGGTGAAAAGTTTCCGGGACGATGTGCCGGTGTATGAGGTGCAGCTGGAACCATGGGAAATGTGTATGCCGATCGTGCACGAGCTCGGTGGCGAGATCGTCGGACCGGGAAAGATATCGCTACCGCGCGGGATAGATCCCGCCGTGTTTGTGGAGCGTGCGATTCGTGCGGGAGCGAAGGTCCGCGAGTTTGCAAGAATACGGCGCTCTCTGGAAGACGTGTATATGGAAATCCTCAACGGAGAAGGTAGCCCGAACTGATTCCCGCCAGCAGTAGTTCTTCGAAAACTTTCCAATATGATCTTTATTCAACAACTCACGGGCGAGCTCAAAAAACTCTTTGCCCGCCCGCGGACGTGGATGGGCTATGGGGCATTTTTGGCGATGGAGGCGCTGATTCTCGCGGTTTATAAATTGGAAGCCAGCCAGCGGCACATGCGTGGACTTGTGGAGCGCAATGGCCTGGAATTCAGCACTTACTATAGTTCCTTGACGATCACTTTTACGATCATGCTGCTAAGTATGTTTTTGCTGGGCTCGATCTACTTCGCACTGGTCGCGGGGGATATTGTTGCGAAGGAAAACGAGGATGGAAATCTGCGGATGGTTTTCGCGCGTCCGATCAGTCGGCTGAGGCTGCTTTTGGTGAAATACACAGCGGTATGTCTCTATACATTCAGCTTCGTGTTTTTCGTTGGCATCAGCGGATATGCGATGGCGGTTGCGGCCGTAGGGATGGATGGCGGGCTTTTTGTGATGGAGCCAAAAATGAAGATCTTTGCCGCTTATCCGGATTGGTGGGACGGTGCGGGCCGGCTGGCGCTGTCTGCGGCTGGAATCGGCGTGAGTATGATCACGCTGTCATCAATCGCGTTCATGTTTTCCTGTTTCAAAATCAAGCCCGCCGCCGCTACGATCATCACGCTTACTATTCTCTTCGTGGATATGATTTTACAGGGTTTTCCATTTTTCAAACCCTATGAGAGCTACTTTGTCACATGGCGGATGAGCGCCTGGATTTTCCTCATGGAGCAACATATTTCCTGGCCGAAGATCGTAGAAAGCTACGCGTTCCTCTTCGGGCTGAATTTCACATTATTTGCGATTGGTTGGCTTGCGTTCCAGCTGCGCGACTTCAAGACCTGAAGCCCTAATTTGCTTGTATCTGCCTGCCTTTCTTGGGATCAGCGGGTGCTTATGAAATTTCTACTCCCTATCGGCCTGTTCCTGTTTCCGATCACGTATTCGCTCGGTGCGGAAGAGCCCGTGTGGGAGTTCACCGGTGCGGCTGGACTTTCATTTTCCGACGGGAATTCCGATTCCGCTGCCTACTCCGTGCAGTTTCTCGGCTCCTACGTGAAGGCTACGGAGGAAGCCTATCTCGGGGTGGATTACTCTTACTCCGAGGATGACGCCGTGATCGCCACGGACTCGCTGAAAATTTTCGGGCAATACAACCATGACGTCAGCGAGCGATTCTATCTCGGCATCTACGGTGCTTACTTCCGTGATAGTGCGGCGGATATCGATTACCGGATAGATCCAAGCATTCTGCTCGGTTTCCGTGCAATTGATGGCGATGAAATGAAGCTGACCTTTGAAGCGGGTCCGGGCTTTACCTGGCGTGAGCGCGGCGGCGTGAAATCGGAGTTCGCTACAGCGCGGTTCTCGGAAAAATTCGAGTATCATTTCAATGAAACCACGAAGCTGTGGCAATCAGCCTCGCTGACGCCTCGGATCGAGGATTTCTCCGACTATCTATTCGATCTGGATGTAGGGATCGAAACTAGATTGACCCGCCAGTGGTCGCTGCGGAGCTTTGTCCGCCATCGGATCGATAGCACCCCGGCGGTGGGGAAAGGGCGCTCCGATACGGCTTTTATTCTCGGGGCAGCGTATGATTTCGGAGGATTAGCTGATCCCGACGAGGCTTCCGGAAGACGTAGCCTGATGCCTGGGGCGGACGCTCCTTCGGCCAATGAGGATGGCTTGGTCTCGACGGCGGCGATCGGCTTTTCCTTGAACAAGGGGAACTCGGACAGCTCCGCGCTGAGTCTTGCCTGGAACACTGCCTACACCAGCAATGAGCGGGAGTTCGTCTTTGATATAGAGCAATCGCTCCGCGAAAATGATGGCGCGACCTCCGAGGATAGAACGGACGCCAGAGTGCAATACAACCGGTTTATGAGCGAGCGATTCTATCTGGGTGGGACGGTTGGCTACCTGCGTGATGATCTCGCGGATATCGGCTACCGCGCCACTCCGGCTTTCCTTGCCGGATATACTGTAATTAAAAATGATCTTACCAATCTCACCGTTGAGGCCGGGCCGGCATACACGTTTGAAAGCCAGGGCGGGGTGACCGATGATTACGCGTCAGTGGTGGCGGCGGAACGTTTCACACACAAGTTCAGCGAGATCGTTTCGCTTCATCAATCTATCGAATACACCACGGAACTGGCGGATACCGGGAACTTTGCGGTGGTGGCCGAGGTGGGCTTGGACACAAAGATCAGCAATCGGCTTATCTGGAAGGTCAATGCGGAATATCTTTTTGAAAACCGACCTGCGGCCGGAAGGCTTCATCACGATACTTCCCTGACCAGCTCGATCGCGGTGAAGTTCTAGGTTCTCCACCGCAACTCATCGGCGCAACGGGTGTTTGCCGGAGTAGGCTTAGTGAAAATCATTCTTCGTCCGCTGCTTCTAGAAGCTTGAAGTAAGGAGAAGACAAGGCGAGCTTCGCGTTAAGGAAAATGGACTACAAAGAGGCAATAGATTGGCTTTTCGGGACGCAACAATTTGGCATCAAGCTTGGGCTGGATGGGCCGAGGCGCTTGCTACGTGAATTTCTCGCATTTCCGAAGCACGGGGTAAAAATCGTCCACGTGGCGGGCACCAACGGTAAAGGTAGCACCTGCGCGATGATCGATCGGGTGGCACGCTCCTGCGGGCAGCGGACAGGACTTTTCACCTCACCGCATTTGATCGATTACCGGGAGCGTATGCGTGTCTCCGGGGAGATGATTTCCGAGAGGCGCTGTGCCGAGCTACTGACCAAAGCCCGGGAAATCTGCGGGAAGCTTGAGATCCATCCCACATTTTTTGAGATTACCCTGGCCGTTGCGATGCGCTGGTTCCGTGAAAAGGAATGTGAATTGATCGTGCTGGAGACCGGAATGGGAGGGCGGCTGGATGCGACGACCGCTGTGCCAGCCGATATATGTGTGATCACGCCGATAGGGCTGGATCACACGCAATGGCTTGGCGATACCCTGGCAAAGGTTGCCGGGGAAAAAGCAGGGATTATGCTCGAGGGTGTTCCGGTGATCTCAGCCCCGCAGGAGCCGGAGGCGGCCGATGTTTTGGAAAAAGAGGCGAACCAGTGCCGCTCGCCGCTGGAATTTGTCGAGGAGCCATTGGTCGGCTACGGCATAGCGCTGCCGGGGATGCATCAGAAATGGAATGCGGCCGTGGCAATGGCGGCATTGCACAAGCTCGGCCTGCCGCTCACTTATGAAAGCGTTGCAGATGGATTGGCAAAGGTATCTTGGCCGGGGCGATTCGAGAAAATTGTTTCCAATGGGAAAGACATCGTTCTGGACGGTGCCCACAATCCGCATGCCGCTAAAGTGCTGCGCGAAACCTGGAATGATGAGATGAAGCCGGGAAGAGGCACGCTGATTTTCGGGGCGGTCGAATCAAAGGACATCGCCGGTGTTTTCAAGGAGTTGAAGGGGCTCACGGAACGCATCATTTTCTGCAAAGTCGGCACGATGCGGGGCTTGGGATGTGAAGAACTAGTCAAGGTGCTACCCGAAGGTGAACAATCATCTGCGGAAGCCTACGGGAGTTTTTCCGAAGCCTTGGTTGCCGCGCGGAATTATGAGGGACCTATTTTGATTGCCGGGTCGTTATTCCTTGTCGGCGAAGCACGGGCGCAGCTTTTGGGCGAAAACTTCCTCGCAAGCGTTCAATAGCGACGGTTTTTGCGGGTAGCGGCTGGATTTTTCGAAAAATATTGCGCGGAGCCGGGTATTGCCTTGGTTCACACGTATTTTCCCAGGAAGACCCGCCTTAGGCCCACTTCCAGTTAAACGCGATTTCGATATCCGGATGAAGCGAGTGATGCACCGGGCAGCCGCGTGCGGCGCTTTCGAGCAACTTGCGCTCCGGATGATTTGCGGGAAGCGGCATGTCGATATCGACTTCAAGTTTGGAAATCCGGCGTGGCGCGTCTTCTGACATATGCTTGCGGACCTCGATATTCATACCCTCCAGGGAGACTTCTTTTCGCTCCGCGACGATACCCATCACTGTGGCCATGCATGCACCCAGTGCGGTGGCGACAAGATCGGTGGGAGAAAACGCTTCTCCTTTGCCATTATTATCGACCGGTGCATCTGTCTGAATGGTGTTACCGGAAGGGGCGTGCGTGGCGGAGCAGCGTAGGCTGCCTTGATAGGCTAAGTTAATTTTGACCATGGTTTATTTGAGGGGAAAGTCTGTGATTTCAGGAAATGGCTGGGGCCGTGGAATCATTTTTCGAGCTCTGAGAGTTTTCCAGCATTTTTAATTTCCAGTCCTGTCCAGGGCAGCTCCGGAGCCAGGCTCGCGAAAGCCAATGCTGCGGGTGAAATGCCCTCCGGGCTGGAATCGTGAAGGGCGGCGATGAGTGGTTTCGGATCGAGATGGCTTAGCGGGTGCATCGCATAGCCTCCTCCGATATCCACTCCATCACTGCTGCGTGCCTCGAAGTGAAGGTGTGCTGGATAGTGCCCACTGGCGGTGCCCACACGGCCTATCACGCTGCCGCGCGCGACCAGTGAACCGAGCGTGGTTTTGATATCCAATAGATGCGCATACATGGTATGGATCGGCTCTCCGTTCGCATTCCGGTGCGCCAAAACGACGATATTTCCCCAGCCGGGTGAAGGCTCTCCGGCAAAGATGACAAGTCCGTCAGCGGCCGCAAACACAGGATCCCCCAGATCGGTGTTCATCCCGCCGATCCCATTGAGATCGTCTCCGGTGTGATGGCCCCCGCGCTTTTCGTTCATCTCCCAGAATGGCTGGGCATTATAGACGAGCGCACCGTTTTCCGAGCCCAGCGGAGTGTCCATACGGGAAATTCGGGGGATCTGATTTGCCTGCCATGCGGATAAAAAATGGAATCTCATATCGGGCTGTCCGTTTTCCGGCATCTGCAATGGAGCATCCGCATCCTGGAATCCTACAAGCTTGGCAGCGCTAGCTTCCGTGTGCGAGCTGCGCCAAATGAGAAAACCGATTATTCCGGCGGCCAGAGTGAGAGTGATGAGCAGGCGGGTGCTTTTCATGGGCAGGGGAGAATCTAAACGGGAAGCGGTGTATTGGGAGAGCAAAAAACGCTTGAGCATAAAACGTGGGCATTTTTGCGAGCTTGAGCAATTGCAACGGGCGGGAAATAAACTCAAGCCATGAACGCGGAACTTGAGAAGTGTGTGGCCGGGCTGAAGTTGGACATGGCGGAGCGCCACATTTTTCTATGTGCCCAGCCGATGGAGGCAAAGTGCTGTGAGCCGGAGGCTGGCGCGGCTGCCTGGGATTTCCTGAAGCGTCGGTTGAAGGAGCTGGGGCTTGCCGGAGCGGGAGAAAAAGTCGTGCTGCGGACGAAAGCGGATTGCCTGCGTGTGTGCATGAATGGGCCGATCGCCGTCGTCTATCCGGAAGGCGTTTGGTATCATTCCTGCACGCCGGAAGTCTTGGAAAGAATCATCCAGCAGCACATTATCGGCGGGAGAGTCGTCGAAGAGTTTTGCCTCAAAAGCTAGTTGCTCTGGCCAGGGGCGGGACACCAGCTCCGGTGCGGTTTTTCAAAGGGTGGCGAGTTCCCTCACGAGGCGGGGACCCTGATAGATAAACGATGTGTAAATCTGAACGAGATCCGCACCGAGTTTCAGTTTTTCCTCGGCATCAGCTCTGGAGGAAATTCCGCCGACCCCGATGATGGGAATCTGCTTGGAAAAGGCAGAGGCGAAGCCTGCGAGGGTGCGGTTCGACTTATCGAATACCGGTTTGCCCGAGAGACCGCCCGCTTCATTCGCCCATGGATGCGATGCTACTTTCTCGCGATCCAGCGTGGTATTGGTCGCAATCAGGCCGTCCAATCCGCCGTCGAGAAAGACCTTTGCCAATTCCGCTACTTGGCTTTCAGTGAGATCGGGGGCGACTTTGAAAAGGATCGGGACGTGGCGGCCGTGCTCGGCGGTAAGTTTTTCTTGGGAAGATTTCAGCAGCTCCAGAAGCCGGGCGGATGAATCCGCGGCTTGCAGATCGCGGAGGCCGGGAGTGTTGGGTGATGAGAGATTTACCACGATGTAATCGGCGACAGGGTAGGCTTTTTCCAAACAGATCAAATAGTCATCGGCTGCGTTTTCATTGGATGTGTCCTTGTTTTTTCCGATGTTGAATCCGATGGGTCCGTTAAAGGTGCGGGAGGCGCGGACATTTGCCACACCGGCATCGATTCCCGGATTGTTGAACCCCATCCGGTTGATGATTGCTTCATGTGGAATCAAGCGGAACAGGCGGGGCTTGGGGTTCCCATCCTGCGGCCTGGGTGTGATCGTGCCGATTTCGATGAAGCCAAATCCCAGCTGGCCAAGTGCGTCGATGGTATTGCCTTCCTTGTCCAGGCCTGCCGCGAGCCCGATGCGATTAGGAAAGGTAAGCCCCATAAGCTTCACCGGTGAGGCCGTGGGCGCCGGTGTGGCAAGTCTTTGGAGAATGCCCGTTTTTTCGCTGAGGCGGAGTGCTGCGAGGCTTGTATGGTGGGCGACTTCTGCATCAAGTGAGAATAGGAGCTTGCGGACGAGAGGGTAGGTGGCGGCGATCACGCACTTTTATTGAACATAAATTCCGGATCGTCCAACTATGAAGATGCTCTCCTGTCTTTTCCGATTGCTGGAAATCCAGAGTATCGCTAAGAGTTTCGATTACGAATGAAACTCGAAAATTACATGTCCTGGGAAGGTGGCATCGATGTCGCTGGATTGCTGAATGGTGCGGAGCAGCCAAACGTGATCGTGCACCTTGCGAGAATGGTTCATACCCCGGTGGGATCCGCGCCGGCGGGCATGGTGTTGATTCAATCGAATCCAGATGCCCAGCCCGAAGTGATGGGCTTTGTTTCCCCGAATCCTGACGTAGCCGCTTATTTTGGCCCAAAAATTTTCGCCAACACTCCTTTCGAGCATGCGCCTTCGTTGGAAGCCGAAATCACGATTGATGATTCGCGGGGCATCGCGGCTTCCCGCCTGGAAGTGGCCGGGCGGGTCATCGAATGCACGCTCTCGGATCTCGGGTCGTTGGAAATGATCAATCGGGAGCCAGCGGCCATGAGCCCTTTCCATCAGCAGGTCCTGGAAGCTGCCGCAGCTTCGGTGGAGATCCGTCTTGATGGCAATTCATTGTTCATTCAATTACCTCCGCAGGGACTCAGTGGCGGCCCTGCGGCAGTTTATTCTCCAGCGGGAATTTATAGCCGCTGAGCTACCCGGACTTGCCCTTCCGTGTATCCGCTCTTGCGTGGGATGGAGGATAAATGCCTTATTGCGGGCGAAGCCTATGCACCAGAGACCACCGAAGAAGTTTGTTCCCAAGCCTTTTGAATATCATCAGGAAATCGAGTTGAAGATCGATTCGCTGACGAATCTGGGCTCCGGGGTGGGTCGGGTCGATGGCTGGGTGGTGTTCGTGCCGTATGCTCTGCCTGGTGAAACGGTGATCACGCGGATTTTCCGCAACGATAAGAATCATTCCCAGGGAGATTTGGTGCGTATCGTGGAGGCCTCGCCAGATCGGGTGGAGCCGGGCTGCCCGGTATTCGGACGTTGTGGTGGCTGCCAGTATCAGCATCTGGCTTACGATAAGCAACTTGCGTGGAAAACCCGCCAGATCCGCGAGCTTTTCAAGCACATGGCTGGGGAAGAGCGGGAGGTCAATTTCTGCGAGTCGAGCGATCAAATCTGGAATTATCGCTCCAAGATCACTCCCCATTTCGATAAGCCGAAGGACGGCGTCATCGCGGAGATCGGTTTTCTGGAGGTTGGGAGGCGGAATTCCCTCGTCAATGTCGAGAATTGCCCGATCGCGATGAAAGAGATCAACGATGCATTGCCGGCGGTCCATGCCGATCTCCGGGCAAATGCCAAGCAGTTCAAGCGGGGCGCGACTGTGCTTTTACGAGCCACAGCCGGTCGTGTGGAAAGGAATCCGAAGGCAATAGCCCGGGAGGAGGTGGGCGACGTGAAATTCGATTTCGTAGCCGGCGAGTTTTTCCAGAACAACCCGTTCATACTGCCCAAATTTACTGAATACGTGGGTGAGAAGGCCCTCGCAGGGGGCGCCGGTTATCTGGTGGATGCCTATTGCGGAGCCGGACTTTTCGGGCTCACGCTCGCCACCCGTTTCAAAAAAGTCATGGGCGTGGAGGTGAATGAGGCAGGCGCCGCTTGGGCTGGAAACAATGTGAAGCTCAATAACTTCGATAACGTCAGTATCCTTCAGGCAAGTGCGGAGGCGATTTTCGAAAAAATCGATACACCCGCTGCTGAAACCGCTGTGGTGATCGATCCGCCACGGAAGGGCTGCACACCGGAATTTCTTGAGCAACTGGTTAATTTCGGGCCGGAGCGGGTCATTTACGTATCGTGCGATCCGGCGACACAGGTGCGTGATTACAAGTTCCTGCGCGATTCGGGCTATATGCTTGAAGAGGTGCAACCATTTGATCTTTTCCCTCATACCCGGCATGTAGAGAGCGTGATGGTATTGGTGAAGTCTGTCTAAATATATATAAACCATTTCTTGTAAAACTCATCGGGTGGCCTAATTTTTGCGGCTACGACGATGAGTTTTAACAAGACCTGCAAGCGCGCATTTATAGGGCTGACCGTTTTAGCATTTTTGGGCGGCGGGGGGTATCTCATCCGTCATTCTTCCACTGTCTCGAAAGCACCGGCGGGACGAACCACGGACCGGGAAGACGGGCTTTCTTCGGTGGATGCGATCGGGGCGCTGGCATCGGCACGTGAGCGTAAAAAGCGCGATACGGACGTGGCGCACTATATTTCCGCGGCCACCGGGGAAGTGGTGAAACTGGTTATGAATCGGGCGGTGCTGCGTGGTGACGACGGGGAGGAAACCGTCGTTGTGATTTCCCCTCCGGCCACCCCGCAGACCTTGCGAAGCCGCTTGAAGGAGTTTTCCGCATCACGGGGTGTTTACCCGCTCGCCTACGTGGAAGGTGAGGAAAATACCCATTCCGGGCTGCGTCTCGTGACCGGGGGAATTCGGGTCAAAATACCTCGTGAGGATGCGAGGAAGCTGGCTGCGGATCACGGGCTGGAGATTGTCGCGTTTCCCGAATACGCACCTGACTGGGTGGTTTTCAGAGCGGCGGAACCATTGGATGCGCTCGAGAAGATTGATGGGATCCGGGAGGCTTCAGAGGTCGACTCCGCAGATGTCTTGATAGGCCGTCGGCCGGTTCCCATGGCTCTTCCCAATGATCCTTTGGTCGGAAACCAGTGGCACCTCAAAAGAAGCAATGGAGCTGCCTCAGGCACCGACATGAATGTCGAGAATGTCTGGAAATATGGTCAGACGGGTGGCTTGCGCGGGACCGGAATCAAGATCGGAATTATTGATAGTGGGGTGCAAACTAATCATCCCGATTTTTCCGGAAATATTAATACATCCATCGATAGGGACTTTGTAGGTAATGACAATGATCCCAGCCCGCAGGGTGATGAGGATCACGGCACTGCGGTCGCCGGGGTGGCTGCCTCACGGGGGAACAATGGCCTGGGAGGAGTAGGAGTGGCGCCGGAGGCCACATTGGTAGCGGAGAGGTTGATAACCGGTGTCTTCACGACGGACTTCCAGAATGCGGAAGCCTTGGCACACCAGAATGACGTCATCGAGATCAAGAACAACAGCTGGGGTTACGACGGTGAGATTTACTATGCGGATCCTTTGTTGAAAGAGGCTTTGAAGACCTCTGTGACAAGCGGTCGTGGCGGAAAGGGAACCATCTTCACGTTTGCCGCGGGAAACAGCGGACACTTCGAAGACAGCGCGAACTACAGCGAGCTGACGAGCTCCATCTATACCATAGCGGTTGGCGCGGTCGATTCACTGGGTAGGAAGGCTTACTATACGGAGCCCGGTGCGAATGTGGTCATTTCCGCGCCCTCGAATGGCTTTTATGGCTCACTTGGGATTACTACTACCGATCGCACCAGTTCCCTGGGATACAATTCATCTTCGGGAACCTCCGGAGACTACACCGCCGATTTCAGCGGAACTTCCTCTTCATGTCCGGCGGTTTCCGGAGCGATTGCGCTGATGCTACAGAAAAATCCGAATCTTGGTTGGCGGGATGTGCAGGCAATTTTGATCCGCTCCGCGGTGAAGTTCAATCCGACAGAGCCAGGCTGGCTGACAAATGCTGCGGGACTCCATTTCAACAATGACTACGGTGCGGGACTGATCGATGTGGGCGCTGCGGTAAATCTAGCCGCCGCCTGGTCCAATCTGGCTCCTCAAACGGCGACAGTGATTACCAAAAACAATCTATCCGCGGATATTCCCAATAATGCTCCAGCTGGTAGAACGGTGCAGTTTGCCGTATCGGGTGCTAATTTTTCCGTAGAGCACGCAACGGTGAAGCTCAAGGCAAGCCATAGTGCCCGGGGGGAGCTGGAGATTTCCCTGATATCGCCATCGGGAACGATCAGTAAGCTGGCTGTCGCCCGTGGCGACAAGGGAAGGGACTATAATAACTACACCTTCAGCACGGTGCAGAACTGGGGAGAAAATTCCGCTGGAATCTGGACGCTCAGAGTCGCGGATGTAAGCAGTAAGAGCAACTCCGTCGGGGGGGTGCTGCAAAATGCGGAGCTGGTGGTATACGGAGCGGTCGCACCACCGAAAAATCCGGCTCCTGTGGTGAATATCACCGCTCCGGGTGATGGCTCGATATTCAGCCCCGGGGTTGGATTCAATGTGAATGCGGAAGCAACGGATTTGGATATCAACGGAAATTCCGGCACAGTCACCAAAGTGCAACTTTTTGCCAATAATATCCTTGTTGGCACAGATACTTCAGCGCCCTATAGCTTTTTCGTTAGTCCGGCCATCGGAGCGGTGAGTTTGGTGGCAAAAGCCACAGACAATGCGGGATTGGTCGGTAATTCCGCCCCGGTCGGGATTGTTGTGAAAAACCAGACTCCGGTGATTAATTCGGTTTCGCTGAATGCTACCGGACAAGCGTTCGCGGATGCGGAATTGCGTGTGTCGCAAGTCGAAGTCACGGAGCCCGAGATGGAGACCTACACATTGGCTTATCGCTGGCAGTCCAGCACGGATGGAGAAAATTTCGTCGATTCCTCCCATACTGCTGCCGCTTTGCCGCTGGCGCCTACGAATAGCGGTAAGCTTTGGCGCTGCAAGGTCACCGCGAGTGATGGGAACACTGTAAGCCCCGCTCATCTTTCTCCTGCGGTAAACTTGCTCGATAGACCGCTGGCGAAGCTTTTCCGTCCCGGCGACACTTATAATTACCGGAGTGGATTGGTTCTCAAAGGCAACGATCTCGAGCTAAACCGACAGGCGATCATCCACGAGATCAGCCAGGGGCCTGCGGGTAGTGCCTCCGAATGGATTGAGATTCTGACCCTGAAAAGTGGCAGCCTAGCGGGATGGAAATTGCGCGATGCTTCGAACAATACCCTGACGTTCACCAATAATCCGCAATGGCAGAATGTTCCGGCGGGGACATTGATCGTAGTCTACAATGGAAACTCACCGAAGGATCCCAAGCTGCCCGGAGATTCTAGCTCTGCCGCCAGTGGAAAAATCGTTCTGGCTCATAACAATTACACTTATTTTGATTCTTTGTCGGCCTGGACATCCCTGGGCGATCTCGGCGATTCATTGTTTTTGCTGAATAGCTCCACCGAGAAGGTCCACGAGCTTTCGTATGGGAATTCCCTATCGGCAAATCCAAATCTGGGCTCCATGGAAGCTGGCGCGGCGGCCTACTTCGCGGGCGTGACCGATCCGGGAGCAGATGTCGCCAGCGAATGGACGGTGACAAGCGGAGCCGTGAGCAGGACGTTGGGTATCGCCCCACAGACAGAAAGCATTTCCCCGGGAGCGGTGTTCACCAGCGGGCGGTATGAGCAGAATTTCAATGCGACACCCGCCGCGGACGGGACAAATTTCCCTACTGGCTGGAGTTCCTATTATTACCGGGCGTCCACCGCCCAGTATGTGAATGTCGATACCATGGGGGTCTACCTGGGGGCTCCTTACTCAGGAGTTTATAATTTTGATTCAAAAATAGGACTACGGGGCGGGACGCAGGAGTTCGATCCCGGGTTCCTCGTATTGGCCCTGGATCATACCTCCGGGGTGACAGGGCTGAAAATCAGCTATGATATTCAAAAAATCGTTGAGGAAAGCAGCGATATGGAAATCAGCCTGGAATACGCGACTGCAAATCCAGGCTATCCCGGCACTGTCTGGAGAAGCATTTCCGGTGCCTCCATGAGCACCGGAAGCACGCCTGCGGGCACGTTGACGAAGTTCCGCAATATCCCGTTGCCATCGGAGTTTTCCAATCGTTCGGAAAGGATTTACCTTCGTTGGCTTTACCGCACCCGCAATGGCAGCGTGAGCTCGGCGGGCGATGCTTTCGCGCTCGATAATGTGATTATTTCATCGGATGCATCGCCCAATGTTTTCCTGACACTTACCTTTGATAAGGAGTCGATTCTTGAAACAGCAGGAACGAATGCCGCCACCGGGACGATAAGGCTGAGCCAAGCCCTAAGTGCTCCATTGATGGTTAATCTGGCATCCTCCGATCCGTCCGAGGCCACGGTTCCAGCTTCTGTAACTATCCCTGCAAATCAGCTAACGGCCACATTTCCTATTACTGCGATTGATGATTTGCTTAGCGATGGACCCCAGGGGGTCACCATCACCCTGAGTGCCACGAACTTCGTCGACGTGGCGGGAGTCATTTTTGTGACGGATGATGAGCCAAGCGTCATCGGCGTAACTCCGGGGCTGGCGAATACCATTGAGAACAGGACGTTTATCGAGCGTCTCAGAGATGGACGGCTAAGCGATCCGGCACTGTTCAGTCTTGCCCCAGGGTCGGCGCTTCCTGCCGGGCTGGGACTGAATGCCACCACAGGTGAGATTTCCGGAATTTTGTCCCAGAGCGTGGTTTCTGGAAGCTATCCGGTGACCATCGAGAGGAAAAACTCCGCGGGCAAACTGGTTTCCCAAAGCATCGTTCTCAACATCACCACTCAAGCGGAATCGAATTTCGTAACGTGGCTATCGCAATTTGCTTTGTCCGATCGATCCGCAGGCGGTGATCCGGATTTAGACAACCTGCCGAATCTCCTGGAATACGCGTTGAACAGCTCACCGGCAGCTTTGGAAAATCCTTCGCCAGTGCGAATGGAAAGAAGCTCGACAGAGCTTTCGATCATCTATCCCAAGGCAAAGAACCGCAGCGATATCACGCTCAGTGCGGAATGGTCCACAAGCTTGAAACCGAACTCGTGGCAGACACTGGGGATCACCCATACCGTTATTTCAGATGAGGCTGAGAGTCAGAAAATCAAGTCGAGTATCCCGGTTTCGGCCGGAGAGCCTATGAAATTTCTTCGCCTGAAGGTTACTGCTGATTCAAACGTTCCCTGATGGGAACCGGAAATTTTTCGAAAACATTGGTTGGAATCGCCAAATCGGCAAATTTCGGATTTCCCACGTCGAGACGGCACCATTCTTTCCATAAAACATTGAAGCCTCGGATGTTATGAATCTCATTCCAGGGGATTTCAATGGGTTTGTGCCCGGGGAAAATGATAGGCATGGATAGCTGGAGCCCCGCCTTTGTTGCGGCAATTCTGACCACACTATGATATCTCGCAAAGCCACTGATCTGCACCGAATTCCAGGCGGAGAAGTTTTTCTGCAAGGCGGGCTCCGGGCAGGGGTATGTCTGTGCGAGCTCTGCCCAGCCGCCGATTCGGGCGATTAAATGGCTGGTCCCATAAAGGATGCCCATCACAAAGGGAGGCAAAACGATCAGCAGGAAGATTTGATAGGGTTCCATGAATTGGATGATTTATTTCAGATTTCTGGCACGTATGGAAAGAACGACCGTCACTTTTTACTATTGCAAACCAGTCTCAATTAGGTAGTTTCTTATCAGATGTCAGCAGCCCACGCACCAAGCCAAACAGCGCAACGTGCCGTCACCTTGAATCAGGTGGCGCTCAATTGTGATGTGCGCATCCGTAGTCTCAGCGGTCCTGCTTGTGATCGCCTGCGCGATCTGGGATTTTGCGAGCAAATGCAGCTTCGCAAGCTTTCCAACGGTCGCAACCTAGTCTGCACGCTTTGCGGAGCCAAAATGGCAATCAGCCGTGAACTCGCGGAGCAAGTTCTTGTCGACCCTGTCCGCTAACCCCGGGACATTTTTTGTTGTGACTGATAATATCCCTACCATCGCTCTCGTTGGTAATCCCAACTCAGGGAAATCCACGCTTTTCAACGCACTCACCGGGAAAAACCAAAAGGTAGGAAACTATTCGGGTGTGACTGTTGAGGTTAAATCCGGTGAGACTTTCACTCCCCATGGTAAAAGGCTCAACGTGCTGGACCTGCCCGGTTGTTATTCGCTACGCGCTGATTCTCCGGACGAAAAAGCCGCTCTGGACGCGCTCAATGGAGAACTTGAGGGCGTGGGCAAGCCGGATTTGGTCGTTTGCGTGGTGGATGCCTCGAATTTGGAGCGGCATCTTCAGTTAGCACTTCAGGTGATCGAGATGGGCCTGCCATGTGTGCTGGCCCTGAATATGGTCGATGTTGCGGAAAAATCCGGTCTCCGGTTGGAGCCAGCCAAGCTTTCAGAGGAGCTTGGCATTCCGGTCGTGGCGATGCAGGCAAATGCTTCGAAAGGAATCATCGAGCTGAAGCAGGCTTTACGCTATCCGTTTCCCCATGCGTCCGAGGTCTCATGGCTGTCTCATGAGGAAGATACCGAAAGCCAGCGACGTGAGTTTATTTCCCGTTTGTGTGAGCTTGCCGCAAGGCGGCCGGATTCCCAGCAGCGCTCGCTGAGCGATAGGCTGGATAGCGTTTTTCTTCATCCGGTCTTCGGCTGGATGATTCTTGTGGCAGTAATGTTCGCGGTGTTCTGGTCGATCTTTTCCTTCGCCAGTATCCCTATGGGATGGATCGAAGATAGCTTGGGAGCCTTCGGTGGCTGGGTGGAAACGCTCATGCCGGAAGGCGATTTGCGCTCGCTTTTAGTGGATGGTGTGATCGGTGGCGTGGGGGGAGTCTTGGTTTTCCTCCCGCAGATTGTCTTGCTGTTCCTCTTCATCGGACTGCTGGAAAGCTCCGGATACATGGCCCGGGCCGCCTTCCTGATGGATGGTTTTATGGCGAAGGCCGGTTTGAGCGGAAAATCGTTTCTTCCGTTATTCAGCTCCTATGCTTGCGCAATCCCGGGAGTGATGGCGACCCGGACGATCAATTCCGCCAAAGAGCGACTGGTCACGATATTTGTTGCTCCCTGGATGAGCTGCTCGGCGCGCCTTCCGGTATATTTCCTGATTGTTCCTCTGCTGCTCCATGAAAGGGAAGGAACATGGCTGCAGGCCCTGGTGCTCTTTTCGATCTACGCGCTTGGCACGCTGACGGCGTTTGTGGTGGCTCGAATCCTTCGCGGAAGGCTGGGTCCCGATGAGACGGTGACACACTTCATGCTGGAGCTGCCCGCGTATCGTTCACCTCAGTGGTCCTATATTTTCCGGCATGTGGTGGATCGCGCATGGGCGTTCGTCCGCAAGGCGGGAACAATTATTCTCGGATTATCGATTCTCCTCTGGGCCCTGGCGACTTATCCAAAAACCGATTCCGAAGATGAGGGTGAGATCCTTGCTCACAGCGCGATGGGAAGGATTGGCCAATTCATCGAGCCGGTGGTAAAGCCGCTCGGTTTCGACGGCCGGACCGGAACAGCGATTCTGACCTCATTCGCCGCGCGTGAGGTCTTCGTTTCTTCCACCGCCATTCTCTTCAGTGTCCAGGAGACCGAGGACGAAGAAGAAACCCGAACACTGCTGAGAGATCGTATTTCCGATGCGACATGGCCGGATGGACGCCCTCTGTTCACCCCGTTGACGCTAGTTTCACTCCTCGTTTTCTTCGTCTATGCGCTCCAATGTCTGCCGACTTCGGCGGTTGTCGCCCGCGAGTCCGGCTCATGGAAATGGGCGCTCGGGCAGTTCTTTTTCATGACTGCCTTTGCCTATGCCGTCTCGCTCATCGTTTTCCAAGGAGGCAGGCTGCTGGGCTTCTAAGGGCAGTTTTTTCGGAAATTGATATTCACCTAACCACGTATACAATAAGCACATCATGGATTGGCAGGGACCTATAGCACTTTTGATCGTCGCCTTCACACTGGGCGCATTCATCTACAGTATTTCCAAGCCCGGTAAAAAGTCAGATTGCGGTAAAAGCTGTGGCTGCTCGCAAAAGCCGCGACTCTGATTCGAGTCCCGTCCAAGTGGTGAGTCTTCCCAGGTGGCGAGCCTTTCCGGGTCCGCGAAACGGTTTCTTTTACTCGCTGCCCACTTTGATCCGTGCGGGCACCTCCTTGATCGGGATACCTGCTTTTCCCAGCGCGTCCCAGATCTTCAGGAGCCTCTCAAGCGGCAATCTCCGGTCAGCCTCTAGTTCCAGCTTCCGACCGGGATTTTGCTTCTGGAAGGCATTCAGGTAAGTTTCCAGTAGTCCTTCCGGCACGGCCAATGTATCCAGGGTGATGTTTCCAAGTGCGTCGACGGCAATCACCGAGCGTGTGTCGGTCACTTTTTCAGAAGCAATCTCATTCACTGTCGGAAACTCGATTTGGAGAACGTCACGCGGTTTCTTGAACGTTGTGGAAACGATGAAAAATACGAGGAGGATAAAAAGGATATCGATCATCGGAACGATCGGCACCTGGGCTCTACTACGTTGAACGCGGTGAAATTGCATCTCAGTGGGAGTCCGGGGTTATGCGTGAGCAGGCCGAAACAAAGTCTGTCATGACAGCTTCCATCCGGGATGTCAGAAGCTCGATCCTGCGGGTGAAGTAGCTGTGGGCGATCACGCATGGAACAGCAATCGCCAGCCCGAAAATCGTGGTATTCAGTGCTTCGGCAATACCTCTCGCGATTGCCAGGTGGTCAGTGGTTTCACCAAGCCCCTGGAAGATGACAACCAATCCTGACGCTGTGCCCAGAAGTCCCAGAAGTGGAGCAACTGTGATGACGACATCGAGCACTCCGATACCGGTGTGCATTTTCACAACTTCCTCCCGTGCGGTGGCTTCGACGGCTTGGCTGATCTCCGTGGCTGGTTTACCGCGGTGTTTCAAGGCAGTGGAGCCGAGCCGTGCCAGTGCGCTTTGCCCAAGCTTCAGCTCCCTGACCACTGACGCGGAATCCTCGGAGGAGTCGATGTTTTCGAGCTTTGCCGCGAGCGTGTCCGGCACGGTGCGAGCCCGGGTGAGCGACATGATCTTGAAACCGATGGCGGTGAGCCCGGCGATGGAACATAAGATCAATGGATAGACGAAAATACCGCCTTTCTTGAGGAACTCGATAGAGGCTTCGGTGGTGGAGATTGCCAGATAATCCATGGGTGTTTTTGTCGTGTTAGAAGTAGAAGTTGAAAATTAGTTCGAGAGCGTGGCCATCCATTTCCCTTTTTACCTCAGCGGGCATTGCCGGGATGTCAGCATCACGGATGGAGTTCAGGGTGAAGCCTTTTTGCACCTGGCCGGTCTGGGCTTCACCAACGAATTGAACGGTTTTTACCCGTCCGCTGGTTTCCACAAAGAAGCGAACCGTCAGATAACCGGGAGTGATGAAATCACGATGGCGCACGCAATTCCGCTGCCATTCCTGTTCTACCGCGCGACTGATAAGCGACTGGTAGCGCCCCATCGGTGTGTCCTCCACGTCCAATGCACTGCGGCCGGTGCGTGAAATGCTGCCAAGAATTGCGGTTTTCCGCTGATAGCCGCTAAATGCAGGATCATCGATGGATGGCGTCCGCGGCTTGGGCGTTTCCTTGGGTTTGTCGTTCTCTTTTTTCAAAGCGACTCCATCAAGCTTGCCATCGCGGGCCTGCTTTTCCTCGCGTGGCTTCACATCGGTTCTCTCCTCGGCTTTCGGCACCGGGGTCTCGATAGGGTTCGGGCCATCCAAGAGCTTCTCGCGGATGGCAGTTTGAGCTTTCTCGGCTTCGCCCTCATCCTTGCTTTTTTCGCCCTTCGCGGCTTCAGGCATGCTGTCCGCCGGGCTGGGTGGGGTGAGGGGCGCAGGAGGAGGAGCCGCGGTTGAGGGTGATCTGCTTGGGTTGTCCAGCTTCCCGTCCTGATAGTCGCTCTCGGTGGTTTCCAGTTCTTTCTCATCACGGGCCTCGCGCCCTGCCTGCGAAGGCATCGCTTTGTCGTCGCTTGTCGCGGCGCGATCGCTGGTGGCTCTGGTGTTGCGCTCGCCGATGAACCGGCGGCTGGAAGGTGGCTCAGCACTCTCCTGGTCTTCCGAGGTGCGGACGACCTCTGGTTCCACTGGCGTGTTCTTCTTCTCTGGAGCGCTTTCGGGACGCTCGATCATGTCTGGGAAAATTTTCACGACTTGCTCCGCCTGCGCGGTTGCCGGAATTTGCTTTTTCCGATCGATTTCGGAAGTGATCATCTCATAGCTGATCCATGTAAGCAGGAGCCCGTTGATCAAAAGTGAGATACAGATTGCCGCTGCCCAAAGGCGGGCATCATCTCCTTTCTGATGTGAAACGGCATTGGCCACAGCACCTAGTTAACTTGGTTTCCGGCCTCGTGCAATGTCTCGCTTGAGTCGCTTTCCAGGTAGCGGCAGATAAATCCGGACAGCAGGCCGGCACAGTAACCAAAAATATGGCCGAAGACATCCACGCCGGCTCCGGCATCCGCGCCGCCCAGCCAACCGAGTAAGATCATGCCAGCCAATAGCGGAGCAAGCACCCGCACCCACGGCATGCGGACTTCTTCCCGGCAGTTTTCCACGATACCTATGCCTGAGAGGATCCCGAGAGCGGCGAAAACAGCTGTGGAAGCGCCCAACGAGGTGAACGGCTCCGGATAGGTGACCCAGGAGGTGATCGCATTGCCAACGGCCCCGGAGAGAAGGATGAGCAGCCAACCTTTCAGCGGACCGATGGATTTGGAAACCAACATTGCGAATACCGCCCCGCTGGCTAGATTGCCGACGATATGGGGACCATCGCCGTGCAGGAAAAGCGCGGTGAATGGCCGCCACCATTCGCCATTTTCGATCAGCCCGATACTGGATGACGCGCCGAATTCGGAAATGCCCGGATTACCCAGCTGGCGCGAGAAAAGGAATAAAAGGAGCAATGCCCAGATGAGCAGAAAATGCCAGCCGGCCGGATGCTTTGCCCAGTTCGACGGGATGATGCGGGGCAGGACCCGGCTTTCCGATTCCGCTGCATAGGCATCGAGTTCGCCACGGATTTGCGGAGCTGCGGCAGCCTCCGCCTGGAGATCGAAGCCAGATGGGACCTCGCTCCGGGCCACGCGGATTGGTTTACCCATTGCGAGGATTACCAAGCCGTGATCGTATGCTTCGTCGAGTGAGGGATAATTGCCGATATCGACCCATTCCTCCTCTTCGGTTGTCTCAGTCGCCTGCATTCAATTGGAAAAAGTTTGTTGAGCCAATCTGACAGGCTTGAAGCTTTCGTCAAACGGAGCATTCCGCGAGATGGTCCAGAGCAGCGTCGGCGCGATGAACCGCTAGTGAAAAGTGCCCCAGCTCCGGCACAATCGTAAGCTCTGCCGCCGGCATTCTCGCGGCGAGCCCGTGAATATAAGCTACGGGAATATTTTTATCATCGCCCCCATGCCAATAATGGATGGGATGCACGATGTCTTCCGGGGAGATACACGGATCCGTCAGGTAAATCTCCGCATCCGTGATGATGCCTCTTCCACCGGAGGGGCCGCATACGCCTTCGGTGAAGCTCTTGGTGATAACCGACCATATTTCCTGTCCATGTAGCATGATTTCACGATCCTCGCGGGCCAGACTTTGGAGAAAAAGTGACATCGGATAGCGATCCGGCTGGAGCTTGCAGGTCAGGGAAACCGCTCGAAAAAGCCCGGTGAAAAGAGGCGCCGGTGATTTTCTCAGAGGGATCATCATGCGGTAAAGGGGGTGGAGGCCATCTCTGCCACCATCCGTCAACGGTATCGGAACCATTCCCGCGAGCACGGAGGTGCCGCTGAGCTTTTCCGGGATAGCTGCCGCGCAGGAAAGAGCATACGGCCCACCGCCGGAGATCGCCAGCTGGCCGAATTTTTCGATCTCCAGGTGGTCGGCGAACTTTGCCATTAGTTCCGGCCAATCTTTCAGCCGACGATCCCGCACGAGTGACGATTTCCCCATGCCCGGCCGGTCCATTGAGATGATTCTCAAGCCTTTTTCCCGCGCCAAATGATGCGCGAGTCGTGCTTGGAGGCGTGAGCTGGGCCAGCCGTGATAATAGAAAACCGGCTTTCCGGAGGGATCTCCGTATTCATTCCACGCCAAGCGGAAGCCGGGCGTGTATTCCCAGAAATTCGGCTCCGCGACAGGTGGTGGATTTTTGAGGAAATCGAGTTTCATGTGTTCAATGCTCATGATCCACGTGGTCTCCCAATAGATCACGGCCGAAGTCGTTCGAGCGATCGCGCCAAGTGGTATGGATGTGGTTTCCATTATTTTGAACGTTCGCGACTTCGACGAGGAAGTCCTTGCCTTGTATTCGGTAATAATATGGCTCGTCCCGCTTGAGCCCACCGGCCCATCCAAAACGAAGATTGGCCAGATTCGCTTTGATTCTCTTGAGATCCTGCTCCGCGAGTTCCTTGCGGTGACGATTGGCGAACTCGGCGATAAGCTCCATCAGCGCGTCCTGCTGGGCGGCTGTCATGTCGCTGGCTTTGATGCCGACGGGTTGCAGTTGTGTGATCTTCCGATCACCTGCGGAGAGAATTTCGCGTGGAGCTTTCTCAGAAAACAGGACCGGCTTGCCGTTTTCCGCCAAGGTGCCTGCCAGGGCCCGTGCGAGGTCTTCCTCGGCAGCTAGCGGGCGGGTTCCCTTCATTTCGTGGTCGATCTTGATTTCACCGGGATTGGCGGCAAAGAAGGAGGGGGTCACTGCGATGGCTTTGCCGCCCGCCAATGTGTAGTTCAACGAAAGATGATGACCTTCATAACGCCAGCCCCAGGTTCCCGAGTCCTCCGGCTCGCCGAAAATGGAGGTAAAATATGCCTTTGGGTTGCGCAGCTCCGGCCGCTTTTCGATCTCTGCCAGAAAGGCTTCCAGTGACATGATGGCATCCGCCTTATTCATGCCCGGATCGCTGAGCGCACTTTTCAGCAGCTCACGGACGAGAGAGATTTGTTTTTCGTTCAGTTCCTCCAGCGGGATTCCTTTGCGGGCTTTCGGCACGTAGGCCCAGTTCATCCGCTCATCGGAATCAAATGGAAAACGGGCTTTTGCGGCCTGAGCTTCATCGAGCGAAGCCAGGAAGGCTTTGGCGGCGGAGGTCATTTCTGAGGAAACTTGCTGGAGCGCTGCGGCATCGGCTTGCGAGCTTTCTTTCGCCATGATCGGCGAGGCTGCGAACAGGGTGAACAGGAGGATTTTATTCATAGAGAAATCAATACGTTAGCTGGGAAAGTTAGCTTGCAAGTCTCACATAGAAAGGAAAATCAAGCTCCGGTGAAGCTGGGTGGACGTGGCTGGTTTCTCCCGATAGAGATGGCGGTGGTGAAGGATGTGCTGAAGAAATTTTTTGGGTTCGAAGAGCTGCGGGCGGGGCAGGAGGAGGTGGTTTCCGTCTTGCTGGCAGGGCGCCCGGCATTGGCTGTCTTTCCGACAGGTGGAGGAAAATCTCTTTGCTATCAGCTTCCGGCGCTCATGCTGGATGGCACGGCTCTGGTGGTTTCCCCGTTGCTTGCGCTGATGAAGGATCAAGTCGATGGGCTTCTGCGAAAAGAAGTCAAAGCAGCCCGTCTGGACTCGACACTCAGTGCGGAGGAGTATGCGAAGACCGTGACCCGGCTGCTACGCGGTGAGATGAAGCTCCTTTACGTCTCACCTGAGAAAATCGGTAATTCGGATTTCCAGAAACTACTGAAAGATGTGGATATTTCGCTGGTCGCGATCGATGAAGCTCACTGTATTTCCGAATGGGGGCATAATTTCCGCCCGGATTATCTGAAGCTCGCCCGTATCTGCAGGCAGCTCAAGGTTTCGCGGATTTTGGCTCTGACGGCAACTGCGACCTTGAAGGTGGAAGCGGATATCAGAAGGCAGTTCCGGATTTCCAAATCCGATGTGGTGAAACTGAGTTTTCATCGGGAAAATTTGGATCTACGGGTCACGCCCTGTGTGCAGGAAGAGCGCAAGGCGTTGCTCTTGGAGCGCCTGGGAAAAAACGGCCAGCCTTCCGTTGTCTACGTCACCCGGCAGGAGACCGCAGAGGAAGTGGCGACCTTTCTGGCGAAAAATGGTCTCGGCGCACGGGCTTACCATGCCGGATTGCCGACGGAGCTCAGGCGGGAGATCCAGGACGCTTTCATGTCCGGTAGGCTGGACATTGTGGTGGCGACAATCGCCTTCGGGATGGGCGTGGATAAATCAAATATCCGCTCAGTTATTCACTATAATCTGCCAAAAAGTCTTGAAAACTATACGCAGGAGATCGGGCGCGCCGGCCGGGATGGGGAGCCTGCCATCTGCGAGATGTTGGCATGCGCGGATGATAGAACCGTGCTGGAAAATTTCATCTTTTCCGATACGCCATCATCTGTGGCGGTGCGGAACCTGCTGGAGCGGGTCCTGAGGTTGGGAAAAGATTTTGATGTATCGGTTTACGATCTGGCAACCAGCTGCGATATCCGGCAGACGGTGGTAGAGACGATTCTCGCCTACTTGGAAATGGCGGGAATCGTGGAGCGGCGGGGGCGTTTTTTTGACACCTATCGGATCAAACTGCTGCAACCGCTGGAGAAGGTTCTGGCAGGGCGGAAGGGAGCCGAAAAGAAGCTCCTGCAGGGAGTTTTCGCAGCTTTGGATGCGGAGTGGAAATGGCTGTCCGTGAAGATCTCCGAAGTTGCGGATAGCGCGGGAATTTCTGCTGAAAAGCTGAGGGAGACACTTTCCGAGCTGGAAGAGGCCGGCGATGTCGTGCTGAAAAAATCCGGGTGGCGGCAAGGATTTCGTCTGAAAAAGGAGCCTGGCGATTTGCGCGAGCTGGCGGGAACCATGGCGGTATCTTTCC
Organism: Luteolibacter algae; assembly: GCF_042683045.1. Lineage (NCBI taxonomy): Bacteria > Pseudomonadati > Verrucomicrobiota > Verrucomicrobiia > Verrucomicrobiales > Verrucomicrobiaceae > Luteolibacter > Luteolibacter algae. The sequence goes on from NZ_JBHUIT010000001.1 coordinate 52,611, forward strand.
AGAAGAGGGAGGCGACGGATCTTGATCGGCTGGACCAGGTGTTGAAACTTTCCTCCGCGAAGTGCTGTCTCACAAAGCTGCTGCTCAAGCACTTTGGTGAAAAAATGATCGTGGACTGTGGTCATTGCGATCGCTGCCGAGGAATCCCCCCCGTGAGGTTGAAGGCGAAAGCGCCAAGACGTGTGAAAGACTCCGAGCTGGAGATGATCCGGAGCTTGGTCCGGGAACGGCATGCGGCGTTGGGCACCCCGCGGCAGCTCGCCCGTTTTCTCTGCGGCATGTCCAGTCCTGCGTCCATGCGTGCCCGCCTCTACCGGCACGACGCATACGGACTGCTGGCGGATCTACCTTTCCGTGAAGTGGAGGTTGTGGCGGAAAGCTTGTTTTGATTGCGGCGCGGCTTGTGGTGATGCAGATTCCGCGGCGATGTGGATTTCCAAATTTGATTTCGAAGACATCCGTTACGAGACAACGGAAGACGGGGCAATTGCGAAGGTAACGATCAACCGCCCGGAGGTGAGAAATGCCTTCCGGCCGCAGACGGTCACGGAAATGTTGCGCGCCTTCGATATGGCGCATGAGGATCCCGCTGTCGGAGTAATTATTCTTACCGGTGAGGGTGATCTGGCGTTCTGCTCCGGTGGTGATCAAAAAGTCCGCGGTCACGCAGGTTACATTGGCGGAGACGGGGTGCCGCGCCTTAATGTACTGGATCTTCAGAAAAAAATCCGGGCTCTGCCAAAGCCGGTCGTGGCCATGGTTGCCGGCTACGCGATTGGCGGAGGGCATGTGCTTCACATCGTCTGTGATCTTACCATCGCGGCGGACAATGCCCGGTTCGGCCAAACGGGTCCGAAGGTTGGAAGCTTCGATGGCGGCCTGGGATCCAGCTATCTTGCACGAATTGTCGGCCAGAAAAAGGCTCGCGAGATCTGGTATCTTTGCCGCCAATACGATGCCCCGCAGGCGCTCGATATGGGTTTGGTGAACACCGTCGTGCCTCTGGCCGAGCTGGAGACGGAAACTGTGAAATGGTGCCGCGAGATGCTTGCCCACTCTCCGCTCGCCCTGCGCTGCCTGAAGTCAGCACTCAATGCGGATTGCGATGGCCAGATGGGCCTGCTTGATCTTGCCGGGAATGCGACTCTCCTCTACTACATGTCAGAAGAAGGCAGAGAGGGGAAAGAGGCGTTCCTGGAAAAACGTCAGCCGGATTTCTCAAAGTTCCCACGAGTCCCCTAGTTCCTGCATAAGGTGTGATGACAGCAGGAAAGCTTTTGAAAGCAGTGGCCTCCGGAGCCAGGCCGAAAACTCTGGCCGCGGGGCTCGTTCCTGTATGGGCGGGGGGAGTTCTGGCTTGGAAATTGAGCGGAAGTTTTGATTGGTGGCTTTGGATTTGCACCCTCATGGGCGCACTTTGTATCCAGATCGCGACAAACTTTTTCAACGATGCCGTGGATGGAAGAAACGGTGCGGACGGTGCGCTGAGAACCGGCCCGGTGCGCCTGACAGGCAGTGGAGAGATGAGCTTCGGGCAGGTGATGTCCTTCGGCGCCATATTCTTGGCCGGAGCTGCATTCTTCGGGGCATTTCTCATCGTGGCTAGAGGATGGCCGATGCTGGCGATCGGCCTGCCATCACTTTTCCTCGCCTACGGATACACCGGCGGACCGTTTCCCTTGGCCTACCGGGGCATGGGCGAGATTTTCGTGCTGCTGTTTTTTGGCGTTATCGCCGTGATGGGGACGGTGTTTGTCCAGATCGGAACCTGGCCGAATGAAGCGATTCTGCTTGGCGCCCAGGTCGGCCTGCTTTCGGCGGTGCTTATTTCGGTCAATAATTTCCGTGACCGGGAAGAGGATGCGAAGGTTGGTAAACGGACTCTTGCGGTAAGGTTCGGCCCGAAAGCCGCAGCCGGGGTGATCTGGCTGGAAATCAAAGGAGCTGCGTTGCTTGGAATTGCCTGGCTGGTGATGGGGCATCCGTTGCTGGGGCTTGCCAGCGTGCCGGTTTTTGCGATCGGTATGCGGATCATCTGGGGCGTTTTGACGCTTCCGGCGGGAAAGGAAATGAACAAATTGCTGGCAATGGGGGCTCTGGAACTCGTGCTTTTCGCGGGGGTCTTTCACGCGATCGTGGCAATAAATTGAATTTTTTCCTTAGAAACAAGGATCTGTTTTTCCGGAATTTAGTCTCTCGACAGATAAGAAAATGGAGATGAGGGTTTCCGGATCAAATGAAACGAAAAGCTACATTGGCATTAATGATAGGTCTTGGCGCATTGGTCCCAGTGGCCTATGTCCACGGCCAAGACGAAAATACTATGATAGAAGCACCAAGTGACGTCGCCGCAGTGCCGGACGATGCTCAAAAGACAGATTCCGGCCTGGCCTCGAAAGTTCTTACGAAGGGCACAGGAAACGAAAAACCAGCAGCCGCTGATGAAGTGACGGTTCACTACTCCGGCTGGACAACAGATGGAAAACTTTTCGATAGCTCCGTGAAGCGCGGACAGCCGGCGACTTTCCCGCTCAATGGAGTGATCAAGGGCTGGACCGAAGGTTTGCAGCTGATGACCGTCGGTGAAAAACGCCGTTTCTGGATCCCGGCGGATCTCGCCTATGGAGAAAACCCGGGCGGAGGACGTCCCGGTGGTTTGCTGGTCTTCGACGTTGAGCTTCTCGATATCAAGGCAGCTCCGAAACCACCCGAAGACGTGGCTGAAGTTCCGGCGGAGGCCAAGAAAACGGAAAGCGGCCTCGCCTACCGTATTTTGAAATCCGGTGAAGGAGATAGCAAACCGGCAGCTCACGATATCGCTGAAATGCACTTCAGCATGTGGTCGAAGGACGGTCAGCTTCTGGAGAGCTCGCAGAGCCACGGTCGCCCGCTGAATGCTCCGATCAATACGCTGCCTTTCGAGGGCTTGCAGGAAGCACTGACTTTGATGACTCCGGGTGAGCAATCCCGCTTCTGGATCCCACAGGCCTTGACCTTTGGTGAAAACATTCCTCCCGGTGCTCCGGAAGGGCATCTGGTGTTCGATATCGAGCTGATCAGCTTCAAGGAAGCTCCTGAGCCTCCAAAGGTTCCTGAAGACGTAGCTGCGATCCCTGATAGCGCCACAAAAACGGCTTCCGGCCTCGCGTCCCGCGTATTGGAAAAAGGAACTGGCGATACAAACCCGAAGGCAACCGATACAGTATCCGTCCACTACAGTGGCTGGACGCTTGACGGCAAAATGTTCGATAGCTCCGTCTCCCGCGGTGAGCCGACTTCCTTCCCGCTCAATGGGGTGATCCCAGGCTGGACCGAAGGTGTGCAGCTGATGACCGTCGGCGAAAAACGCCGCTTCTGGATCCCTGCTGATCTTGCTTACGGCGAGAACCCTGGCGGTGGCCGTCCGGGCGGCATGCTCGTGTTTGATATCGAGCTTCTGGAGATCAAATAATCCTGATGGGGGCAATGAGCTGCCCTGAAGAAAATGATTCCCGCCCGGTGCCCGAACAAGGCATCGGGCTTTTTTGTGGACGGATTGTCGGGACTTTTTCTCACATGGACACAGCTTTTAAGTCGCGCCGGGCCGCTTTCCGGCATTAGGTGGTGAGGTATATGAATTTGGTATTTCGCGTAGCTTATAGGACTGTGGTGGGGGAATCGCTGTGGCTGAAAATGGGGTTGGCCGGCGAGAGTGGTTTGATCAAGCAAACGGTGCCGATGAAGTGGAAAGACGCGGAACATTGGGAGGTTCAGCTGGAGGTGGAGATCCGTGGCGAAGTGCGGCTGGAGTATGAGTATGTGCTGAAACGAGCGGTGGAAACCGCGGAAAACTCTCCGTCAGCTGAGGAGGTCACCGTTAGGGAATGGGGCGGTGCCAGAAAACTTCCGCTCTCCGAGACCCGCAGCCGGGTTCTGATGCTGGATGACTGGCGCTCGGCAGGCAGTGACGACTATGTCTATGAAGCCAAGGTTTTCACCGTGATCGATGGCTCTGATAACGAAGTCACGGAATACGTAGGCACGGGCAATCACGAGTTAAACCTGCACATCGCGCGAGTTCCCGAGGGGTGGATCCCCTGTGTGATGGGTGGCTTTGAAACTCTGGGAGAATGGGATTACAGTCGGGCGGTGCCAATGCACAAGGTTGCACCCTTCTCATGGCGCGTATCGGTGGATCTCCCGGTCGATTGGGAAGTGGAATACAAATACGGGTTTTACGATCCTGTCGGTAAAAAGGCAGTCAGGCTGGAAGATGGCGAAAATCGTTTGCTCCAGCGCCGGGATAAGTGCGATTTTGTGAAGATCTCGGATGAAGCGTTCGGACGCGCTCCGGATATGAAATTCCGCGCGGCGGGTGTAGCCATCCCGGTTTTTTCCCTGCGGAGCGATTACGGTTGTGGCGTTGGTGAATTTGCGGATCTCAAGGTGATGGGTGACTGGGCAGCGGCGGTGAACTTGAAAATGCTCCAGATCCTACCGATCAATGACACAACTTCTTCGCGGACCTGGACCGATAGCTACCCCTATTCCGCAATCAGTGTCTATGCGTTGCATCCGCTATATCTGCGGATAGATGAAATGAGTTTCCCGCTCACTGATCCCGAGGCTTTTACCGAGGAAAAATGCGCTTTGAATAAAGCCAGGCGGGTTGATTACGAGGCGGTAATGGAAGTGAAATGGCGCCGCACGCGGGAAGTTTTCGAGAAAAATCACGATGCGATTCTGCGGGATCCGGGCTTCGTATCCTTTCTACAGCGGAATCGTGACTGGGTGCTGGACTACGCGGTTTTTTCGGTGAAACGCGATGAGTTCGGCACAGCGGTTTTCTCCGAATGGGGCGATTGGGCGGTGTATCAGAAGGCAAAGGCCGACTCTTTCGCAATGAACCCGGACGTGATGTATTACGTCTGGTTGCAATTCGAGCTGGATCTCCAGCTGTCCGCTGCGGTGGATTACCTGCACTCGCTGGGAGTGGGCCTGAAAGGGGATTTACCAATCGGTGTGGACCGGGATTCAGTGGATGCATGGGTGGCACCCCACCTTTTCAAGATGAATGCCCAGACAGGGGCGCCACCGGATGCGTTTGCGGTAAAGGGCCAGAACTGGGGATTTCCGACTTATGATTGGGATGAGATGGCGAAGGACGGCTACGCATGGTGGAGATCCCGTTTTGAAAAGCTCAGCCGTTATTTCGATGCCTATCGAATCGATCACATCCTGGGATTTTTCCGGATCTGGCAGGTCCCCTTCGAGCACCTGGATGGCATCATGGGCTGGTTTGATCCAGCATTGCCGGTCACCTTGGAGGAGTTTGAAAGGCGTGGAATAGCATTTGATTACGATAGGTTCTGCAAGCCGTTCATACGTGAAAAGATGCTCAAGGAAAAGTTCGGCAAGTTTGCGGACGGCGTGCTTCAGGACTTCCTCAAGGATTACGGGCTTGGCTGCTATGGAATGAAGCCGCAGTTCGCTACCCAAAAGGGAATCATGGAGTTTTTCTCTGAACTGAAACCCGGCGATTGGGCGAATCAGGAATGGTTGCGGGATGGCCTGCTGGATCTCGTGAGCGAAGTGCTTTTCTTCGAGGTGGAAGGCTCCGGAGGGACGGAGTTTCATCCGCGGATGAGGATGGAGGACACCCTGTCTTTCAAGGATTTGGATGAAGGAACCCGGATCCGGCTAAAGGAACTTTACGAGGATTACTTCTTCAGCCGCCAGGAAGCTTACTGGGAGGAAAAGGCTTATGAAAAACTTCCCGCGATGCGTGCCGCTAGCGACATGCTGCTCTGTGGCGAGGATTTGGGGATGGTGCCTGCCTGCGTGCCGGGTGTGATGAGCTCGATGGGTATGCTTTCCCTGGAAATCCAGCGCTGGCCGAAGGTCTACGGCTCGGCGTTTTTTCACCCGGCGCACGCTCCCTACATGAGCGTGGTCTCCACAGGCACTCACGATATGGAAACGTTGCGCAGTTGGTGGCGGAGTGATGAGAAGGTTCGCGCGAATTTTGCCTGGGCGATGTTTGGCGTGGCCTTTCCTGAAAAGGATCTCAGCGGTGAAATGGCGCGCCGGATCATCGAGCAGCACCTATGGTCTCCGGCAATGTGGGCGGTCTTTCCGTTTCAGGATCTGCTGGCGATGGACGAGGAGCTCCGCAGTAATGATGTGGAGGGGGAACGTATCAACGTGCCGGCAATCATCCCTTTTTATTGGAGGTGGAGGATGGAAATGACGGTTGAAAAACTTTCCAAAGCCGCAGAGTTCAATGCGAAGCTACGGGATCTCATTTCAACAGCTGGGCGATAAAAACGCCAACATCCGCGTATGAAGGGAAGTCATGCAAGTTTTTCACCGCGTTGCTTGACCCCCTGCCCTGACGGCAGCTACGTTTGCGCGGTTTTTGCCTGCCTTAATTTATGAATATTCACGAATACCAAGCGAAGGAGCTGTTTGATCGTTTCCAAGTGCCAAGCCCGAAGGGCAAAGTCGCCGGATCACCTGAGGAAGCTGCTGCGGCAGCGAAAGAATTCGCCGGTGCCAAGCTGGTGATCAAAGCCCAGGTTCACGCCGGTGGCCGTGGCAAAGGTCATTTTAAAAATGGCTTCCAAGGCGGTGTCCACCTGATCGAGAGCCCCGAGCAGGCTTCCGAAATCGCAGGCAAAATGCTCAACGAAACGCTCGTCACCGTCCAAACCGGCGATGCTGGCCGGCTGGTCCGTAAGGTAATGGTGGCGGAGGCTGTCGACATCACCCACGAGTATTACCTCGCGATCCTTATGGACCGCGCCACGTGCGCTCCTGTGATCGTTGCTTCCACAGAAGGCGGAATGAGCATCGAGGATGTCGCGCACGATACTCCGGAGAAAATTTTTCGCCAGGTGGTTCATCCACTGCTCGGTCTGCAGGGCTATGAGATCCGTAAGATTTCCGCAGAGCTAGGCCTCAGTGGAGACATTGCCAAACAATTCGGCAAGCTTCTGAAAAACCTCTACAAGCTATTTGTTGATTGCGATTGCTCAATGCTCGAGATCAACCCGCTTGTTACCACTCCAGATGGCCGCGTGCTGGCCTTGGATGCGAAGTTCGGCTTTGATGACAATGCGCTCTATCGCCACCCGGATATCGTGGCAATGCGCGATAAGGAAGAAGAAGATCCACGCGAGGTGGCTGCTTCCGAGTATGATCTCAATTACATCGGCCTGGATGGTAATATTGCCTGTCTCGTGAACGGAGCAGGTCTCGCGATGGCGACGATGGATATCATCAAACATTACGGCGGGGAGCCTGCCAACTTCCTCGACGTAGGTGGCGGTGCGACCAAAGAACAGGTGACCGCAGCTTTCAAAATCATCCTGGGAGATCCGAACGTCAAAGGTATCCTGATCAACATTTTCGGCGGTATCATGGATTGCAACGTCATCGCGGAAGGTGTGATCGCCGCCGCGAAGGAAACCGGCCTGCCCATCCCGCTGGTCGTCCGTCTGGAAGGAAATAACGTGGAAGCTGGAAAGGCAACTCTCGCAGCCTCCGGCCTGAATATTGTAGCCGCGGACGATATGGCGGATGGAGCCCGGAAGATCGTCCAAGCCGTCGGATAAAAACCTGAACCAAACAATTTTAAAGAAATACTCTTATGGCCATTCTCATTGATGAAAATACCAAGGTTCTCGTGCAAGGTATCACCGGCAGCTTCGGTGGCAGACACGCACAGCTCTCCCTCGACTACGGGACAAAACTCGTCGCCGGTGTGACACCGGGGAAAGGCGGGCAGAAGTTTGGAGACATCGTGCCCATCTTCGATACCGTTTCCCAGGCGGTGAACGAAACCGGAGCGACAGCTTCCGCGATTTTCGTCCCACCTCCGTTCGCCGCGGATGCGATTCTTGAGGCAATGGATGCCGGCGTGGAGCTGATTGTAGCAATCACAGAAGGGATCCCGGTCATGGATATGATGCGGGTGAAAGAGGCGCTGAAAGGCTCAAAATCACGCCTCATCGGTCCGAACTGCCCTGGCGTCGTAACGCCGGGCCATGGGGAAAAAAGCCACGGCGGTTGCCGCATCGGCATCGCTCCCGGATATATTCATAAACGGGGCAACGTCGGTGTTGTTTCCCGCTCCGGCACCCTCACCTACGAAGCTGTTTTCCAGCTTACGCAGATGGGCTACGGGCAGAGCACCTGCGTTGGCATCGGCGGGGATCCTATCAATGGAACCTCCCATCTTGATGTGTTGGAAATGTTCAATAATGATCCGGAAACCGAAGCGATTATTATGATTGGAGAAATCGGCGGCACGGCCGAAGTCGAAGCCGCGCGCTGGGCAAAGGAAAATTGCAAGAAGCCGATTGCTGGGTTCATCGCGGGTGCGACAGCGCCTCCGGGTCGCCGCATGGGTCACGCCGGTGCGATCGTCGGCGGAGAGGAAGACACTGCGGAAGCTAAGAAAAAGATCCTTGCCGAATGCGGAATCGGCGTTGCCGAAACTCCTAGCGAGATGGCTACCAAACTGATGGAAGTTTGGGGTAAATAGTCTTCTTGCCCAAATCCTTCCAATAAAAAGGCAGCCGTTCGATCGAAGGGCTGCCTTTTTACGTTTTCCGCAGATTCTTAATGACTTGCGTGATGAATGGCGAGGAGTTTGATCAAGAGATCCTCGATGAACTCTAGGGGAATTTGGTTTGGTCCATCGGAAAGGGCGTTCTCTGGATCCGAGTGGACTTCCATGAAAAGCCCGTCGACGCCGGTGGCGACAGCGGCACGTGCTAGCACAGGGGCCAGCTCACCATCGCCGCCGGTGGCTCCGCCGAGGCCGCCGGGCCGTTGGACGGAATGGGTCGCATCGAAAATAACAGGGATACCTTCTTTGCGCAGAATGTGCAAAGAGCGCATATCGACCACCAGATTGTTGTAGCCGAAAGTTGTGCCCCGTTCCGTGATAAGGAATCTTTCACAGCCAAAGGCTCGCATTTTATCGGCGATGTTCACGCAATCCCACGGAGCGAGGAACTGACCCTTCTTAACGTTCACAACGCGACCGGTCTTTGCAGCTGCCTCCAGAAGATCTGTCTGGCGGCAGAGAAATGCGGGGATCTGCAGGAGATCGATATGTTCTGCCGCGATCTCCGCTTGCTCGGAAGTATGAATGTCCGTGGTGACAGGAATTTTCAATTCCTTGGAAATTTCACCGAGAATGCGGCAGCCTTCCTCAATGCCCGGACCACGGAAAGACCCGACCGAGGTGCGGTTTGCTTTGTCAAAGGATGCTTTGAAAACAAAAGGAATGCCGGTGCGATCCGCAATTTCCTTGAGGGAGCGGGCCATTTCCCAGGCGAAGGTCTCTGTCTCGAGCGCACAGGGGCCGAGAATGAAAAACGGAGCCGGTCCGCCTACCGGAACGTTGGAGATTTGGAAGGGTTGGAAAGATTTCATAACGTAACTTATTCGGAATCGGAATTATCGAGAGCGGTTTTATACAGCGGAATGAGATTTTTTAACGCCATTTCCAAAAGTTTCTCTTCTTTTTCAGTGAGGTTTCCCACGGTTTTTGCTCTCAGCATGCCCAGCGAATCGATGACAGATTTCGCGGCACGAAGATTTACGGTGGGTTTCCCTGTCTGGGGGTTCGGAATTTGGCCGAGAAAAAGACCGGCATTCTGCGCTTGGAGAAGGACGAATTCATTGAAGCGTGGATCGGCTTCGGGACTATGGGGCATGGCTGGAATTTTGCTTATTGATACGGGAAGGTCAAACACGGAACCGCAACTCCCTGCAGGGATGATGCTTGACGAAGATTGCAGTGCGTTTCTAACCTTCGCAAGTGTCGGAGTCGCGGTGATTCCCTCACGCCAATTAATAATTTAAGAACTTACTCTCCGTGGACCTCCAAGAAATCCGTCGCATTGTGGAATTGATGAATGAGCATGGGCTCACCCATTTCGATCTATCCAAGAAGGATTTTCATCTGAAATTGAAAAAGGGTCCGGATTTGGAGGAGTTGAGCGGCCTACTTGCCAGTCTTCCGTCCGCACCTGCCGCAGGCGCTGCTCCCGCGCAGTCCTATGCCGCTCCTGCTCCAGCTTCTTCATCAGCTGCGGCTCCTGCAGCCGCTCCAGCTTCCGAAGGCACGGAGATAAGCTCTCCGATGGTCGGCACCTTCTATCGGAAGCCCGCACCGGACGCGCCGAATTTTGTGGAAGTAGGCACGACGGTCTCTGAGGGGCAGACACTCTGCATCATTGAGGCGATGAAAGTGATGAATGAAATCAAAGCGGAAAAATCCGGCACCATCTGTGCGATCGTGGCAGAGGATTCGAATCCTGTGCAATTCGGTGACGTGCTTTTCCGCATCAAATAATATTTTCCGGCCAATTCCATTTTACTGAAATGTTCAAAAAAGTCCTGGTAGCAAACCGCGGAGAAATCGCTCTTAGAATCATCCGTGCATGCCGTGAGCTGGATGTGCAGTCGGTGGCTGTTTATTCTGAAGCAGACATAGACTCCATGCACGTGCAGCTTGCGGATGAAGCTGTTTGTATCGGGCCCGGTCCTAGCAAAGACAGCTATCTCAAGCCGGATCGCATCATCGCAGCGGCTGAAATCACCGGTGCGGATGCCATCCATCCCGGTTATGGATTTCTTTCTGAGAACGCCCGTTTCGCTGATATCTGCACCAGTGCGGGGATCACGTTCATCGGTCCCTCCGCGGATGTGATCCGCATGATGGGCGATAAGGCGACCGCTCGGGCAAGCGCCGTGGCAAATGGCGTGCCTATCACTCCTGGCTCGGATTTGCTCACCGATGAAGATGAAGCCTACGCAAAGGCGATGGAAATCGGTCTGCCAGTGATGATCAAGGCAACTGCCGGCGGCGGCGGCCGCGGGATGCGCCCTTGCTTCAAAGCGGAGGAGTTTCGCTCGCTTTTCAAAGCTGCATCAAACGAAGCCCAGGCATGTTTTGGCAATGGCGACTGTTATCTCGAAAAGCTGGTTCTCAATCCTCACCATATTGAGTTTCAGATCATCGCGGATTCCCATGGGAATTACATTCATCTGGGCGAGCGCGATTGCTCAATGCAGCGCAGAAACCAAAAAATCATCGAGGAATGTCCTTCCCCATTAATCTCCCAGGAAATGCGCGAGCGCATGGGAGAAGCTTCCGTTTCTTTGATCAAGGCGATCAATTACCAGAATGCGGGCACAATCGAATATCTGGTCGATGAAGCGGGTGAGAATTTCTACTTCATGGAAATGAATACCCGGATCCAGGTGGAACATCCTGTGACCGAGGAAGTCATGGGTTGTGAGCTGATCAAGGAGCAAATCCGGGTGGCCGCAGGAGAACCGTTATCCCGCCACGTTCTTGAAGCAAATCCACGTGGGCATTCGATTGAGTGTCGCATCAATGCCGAGGATCCATACAACAAGTTCATGCCGAGTCCCGGCACGATTTCCCTCTGGTATGCACCGGGCGGAAAGGGAGTCCGCGTCGATACCCATGTTTACTCCGGCTACTCTGTGCCGCCGTATTATGATTCGATGATTGCGAAGCTGATCGTCACCGGTGCCACCCGGGAAATTGCTATTGCCCGCATGAAGCGTGCGCTTGGAGAATTCATGATCAAAGGCATCAAAACCACGATCCCTTTCCAGCAGGAAATTCTTAATCATCCGGATTTCGCAGCTGGTAAATATGACATCGGATGGGTGGCAAGATTTCTCGAAGAAAAAGGTCTGTGACGCTCGATCAACGCAGGAATCTTTTGGCTGAGGCGGTTCTCTACGGAATCGTCGATTTCGGCTACGTCTCGGAAAAAGACATCCTGGCTGTTACCCGTGGCCTCCTTGATGGAGGCGCGGATATTATTCAGTTGCGCGCCAAAGGTATCGGTCTGGAGACGATACGCGCCGCCGCTGAAGCCATGATTCCGCTGTGTAAGGCTGCGAAAATCCCATTTGTGCTCAACGATTTCCCAGACCTGGCCGTCGAGCTGGGTGCGGATGGAGTCCACATTGGCCAGGATGACGGAAAAATTTTCGAGGTAAGGGAGCAGGTGGGCGAGGAGATGCTGATCGGCAGATCCACCCATAGTCTGGAGCAGGCGGAGAAGGCCATGCTGGACGGTGCGGATTACATAGGCTTCGGGCCACTTTTTCCCACACCTACCAAAGCTGGCAGGCCGGCGATCGGCTTGGAAGAAGTCGCGAAGATGGAGGCAAAGGTCGGAAAGCATCTGGCGGCATTTTGTATCGGAGGAATCAAACCGGAAAATCTCAGGCAAATCATCCACGCAGGAGCCAGAAGGTGCGTGGTGGTCTCATATTTGCTTACTTCTCCCGATATTTGTCGCGCGACTCGCTTTATCCGCGCGGAATTGGAGGCCAATCCGTAACGATGTATCTTTTCCGGTTGATCCCATCTTTCTCAATTTCCCCACAGCCTATGGTTGCCGCTCCGGCTTGTAGCCACTAGTCTCCGCACGCCCTCGGAAGGGCAGAAAACTCGAATCATATTATGCAAACTCTTAAAGACCGAATCGGTTTCACCCCTGAGGGCCCGGCAACCTCTTCTGTAGATGAAGAAAATCGCCTGCGCGAATTTGTGAATCTCAAGCTGGCAGCCAGAGGATATCCGATCGTCGGAAAAGAGGAGGATTACCCGTTTCTTGATCTGGGGCGTTCTTTGATTGCGAATTTTCAGGAAAAATCCCGTCTGCTTTCCGATTATCTTTGCCCGGTGGATCATTCCATCGATGCATTTCTCCGCTCATATCTCGGCGATGAGATCATCAACGAAGTTTTCCCGGAACATCAGTCGCTGTTACCTGCCGGAGCTTTGATCACAGAGCGCCACGGGATATCCCGTATGCTTTCGCTTCCTCCGGACAAAGATGAGTTCAAGTCATCGATTCTTAGCTCATACCGCGTCAATCAAGGAGTCTGTCACAATCCTGCTTCTGATCGACGCACAACCGAGGGAGTTTTCCACGTTGCCGAAGGTGGCCTGCCAGTCCCGGCCGACAAAAAAGAAGTTCCGAAGATTACTTTCGCAAAACTCCTACGCGCTGCCTTGAATCCACCGGAGGAAATCATGACTCTGCCATTCACCGGCACAAGTGAAGCTCCGGCAAAGGTTTTCGTTTCATTGCTTCTTCGTCCGATGGTCATGACGGAAGTCCCTGGCTTTTCTCCCGAGAAATCCATGGAAGTCCGCTTCTTTGCCCCGGGAAATCTAGTAAGTAATCTGGATTTTGTGGAAAGCATTTTTGGAAATGCCGGTGATCCGTATCTTCCGGACAATGACGCCCGGCTCGATACGGTCCATTGGTCCGGACACAGTGGCTGTGTGATTCTCGCTCCCCACCTGGTGACAATGACGAAAAAGGAGCTCGGGCTTCCGAATATTGCGGATGCGACAGACCGACAGAAGGCAGATGGCATGTGTTGGTCTTCACCGGATGAAAAATACAACGACGGTGGAGCTTTCAAGATCACCTGCCGCGACAAACGCGGGGTGGTGGTGACGCTCATCGCGGACAACTACTACGGTTACTGCAAAAAAGAGGTCAAAACCCAGCTCTCCTATGCGGCAAACCTTTTCGGCAATGCCGAGGAAGAGCATGCTGGCGGAGCCATCGCATTCCCGAGCTTCGACTTGGGGGAGGATTTCACACTCAGCCAATATTCCCGCGAAGTGGATCACCGTTTCTCCGATGTCGTGGAGCTATATGGAGATCTTTTTGATCTTCAACCGGAAGGTTATGGAATTGATAAGAAATTCCGGAATCTTTTCTATGTGCCGGAAGATGTTCATATCGATCTTCACAATCAGTCCGTCGAGTGGACAAACAATGATGGCCCGCAGAAAATTTCCCTGCAACCGGGTGTCACCTACATCCTCCCGTCCGGCTATAAAGTGGAAATGGTCAAGCCATCCACCGGCCAGCGTTGGCGCCTGATTGGCACGAACGCCGAGGGCACCTTCTGCCACAAGCCATGCACAGTATCGGGTGGCGGCAAGTCCGAGATTTCGAAATCCCTTTCGGACGCGATGATTTCCGGGCCAGTCCTCGTCGGTGATATCCGCAAGGATCTCGATGCTGCTGAAGCGATCATCAATTACGATTTTTCCAATCGATACAAAGTCCGCCACGATCCATCGAAGGCCGGGCGCCCTCTCCTTAGTGAAGAGCGGTCATTGGGATCCGTGCTGAGGCTCTTCACTCAGAATCCTGCCTACACAGATGAATATAATGCTTGGATCGAGACGATCGATCGATCGGTGCGCGATCTGGTGCTGGTCATCAAGCGCTTCTACAAATCCGATTGGGGCAGCGACTGGAAAAAACGCTTCACGGTTGATCTCATCAACGGCAGGCCTGGCCATGAACTAAGCTACCGCCGCCAACGTTTGGTCTCCCAATACCTACGGGTCGGTTTTACAGAAGATGACTCCTGGCGGACTTTCGGGATCCGCAAAGATTTCGCACCAGCAAAGAAAATCCAGACAGAGGATGATATTTCCGCCTCAATCGTGGTTCCCAGAAAAGCGATTCCGGGGCTTCATCCGGGTCTGAGGAATGAGTCGATCAAGTTTGTGAAAAACTGTGAATTCCGCCTTTTCCAGCGTCCCGACGATGCAATTCACCGTGGATATGATAAAAAGACAGAGAGTGATTTCTCCCAGTTCGGCACATTCTTTTCCAACTACGAGCCGATCAATCGCCCGGATGCGAATACGATGGTCAAAGACGCAATCCGCTTCGAGCAATTCACAAAGCCTATGCGGAAAATGCTGCGTGAATTCACCCGCAAGCAAAGCCCGGACTATGTCATCAGCTCCCACCAGCCGCGTATCGTCGATGGCAAGCCAACCAAGAATCCACGCTACCTGCAGAATCGTCCGGATCTCGAAGATCCACGCTCTGGGTATCTGGCTGAGTTAGGTGCACGTTTCATCCGCCGTTTGCCACTGGACGCACCAGTGCCGATGCCGGTGAATTCCGTTCTTGCAGGCCGCCGCAACAATCCACCGGATGAAGCAGCTGGAATCCGCGCTCTGGCGGTTTACAACCCGATTCACTATCAGGAACTTCCCGAGTTGTTCATGGATTTCATTGCTTCCCTCACCGGCAAAAGCCCGTCAACGACCGGGGCCGGCAGCGAAGGAGCACTGACGAAGGGTCCTTTCAACGCAATCCTCCCGATTCACGATGTCAATGCCGCATTGGTTTCCTACCTTCTCACCGGCTACTCTGGCTTTACCTCGGCGGCTGGCCACATTGGCAGGAAATATCGGGTAGATCACGATATTTCACTGCTGGTCCCCGAGGTTTGGTCCCGGATGTTTATCGAAGAACGGGAGCCCGCTTATCTTATCGAGAACGGCTTCTTGGAGAAAATCGAAGACTTCGAGCACGAAGGTAAGAATATCGAAGCCAGCCGCCTCGGTTATCGTATCACAGAGAGCTTCGTGACCACATTCTTCGGACGGATGTTTTCCGCGCCGGGAAGCGTCTTCACTGAAGATATGCTCAAGCCTGAGCTGCAATCCATGGATGACTATATCGATGGTATCGATAACATCACCAGCACCCAAAGAAAAGTCGCTCTGAACTACTTCAAGGATGGTAGTATCGATGTCGCCTGCCCGCCTCTGAAGGCTCTGCTAAATATCATGGCGTATGGAAACTATGAGGGTAAAACGCTCAATGATTCGTCCATCCGCAGTATGTTCACCTATGAATCCCTGATTGCATCGGATTGGTATCAGGCCCGGATTGATGCAAAGGTGGTTGTTGATCGTTCCCTCTGGGAAAGACATATCGCTTACCTTACAGATTTCCTCAAAAAGCCGAATTACCAGAGTGAACTGGAGCGTTTGAAAGTCTCCGAGAGACTCTCAAATGCCCGGGAAGAGCTGAAAAAGATTAACACGCCGGATTACCGCGAGAGCCTTATCGGCACCTTGGGCGCGGATCCCGCACTCGTCCAATTATGATAAAGCTCGAACAAGGTCAGCTCTGGAAACAGGGCGAAAAATACTTCCGTATCGTCATCTGG
Source organism: Luteolibacter algae (assembly GCF_042683045.1). Taxonomy (NCBI): domain Bacteria; kingdom Pseudomonadati; phylum Verrucomicrobiota; class Verrucomicrobiia; order Verrucomicrobiales; family Verrucomicrobiaceae; genus Luteolibacter; species Luteolibacter algae. The sequence goes on from NZ_JBHUIT010000001.1 coordinate 68,667, forward strand.
GAGCGTCTCGCGATCCAATATAAGGAGACTGCAAGCCCGGATGCCGCAGAGGGCACACTGCATGCGGTTTCCAAAAAGGAATTCTGCCGTCTGATCAAAGGCGCGGAATTGGTGGAGTAGTCAGGCAGGGTAATTACGATCGCTCTAATTTTATAGCCGGCGCTTGAAAATACCGGCAGCCGATTCGGAGGTTTCATCGGGCCCGGAATCCAAACGATTTCGGGCTGGATGGACGATCAAAGTTTGGTAGCACGCTCCATGAGTAAAGCTGCCAAGCTCTCCATTTCTTTGGAAGTGTTGGATTTTGGTCGCACCAAAAGAAGCTCGGAGTGGATTGCCGGGGTAGCCAGCGGAATTAGAGCGCAACCAGCGTGAGGCAATTTCGCAGCATGCGCAGGCATGAGTCCGACCCCTCCCCCGGTGCCGATTTCCGCGAGCATCATCGGCAGGGAATCAGCTTCGGAGACGATGTTTGGAAGGAATCCAGCCGCCTCGCAGATCGAGAGGAGAAATTCACGGCGTTTTGGGAAAAAAGCGTTTGAGAGCGATACCCAATTGTCTTTCTTCAATTCGGCAAGTTTGATGGATTTTCGTTTTGCAAACCGATGATTATCCGGAAGGACAGAGATGAAGCGGTGCTTTGAGAGCCGTTTCACATGGAAGAGGGATTTCTCGTCATCCTCCAGGTCTCCTAGGATCACGGCATCCAATTCGCCCAGGCGAAGCCGATCAAGCTGTGCGCGTGGAGGCAGATCGAAGAGGCTGACTTTTGATTTCGGATGACGTTGTTGGAACTCGCGGACAACAGGTGCGACCAAGTCATCGAGAAAAGGCGAGAGAAAGCCCAGGCGCAGGGTTCTTCGAACATCGCCAAAATTTTCCTGCGTCTGCTGCACCGCGAGTTCCGCATCGCAGAGAAGCTGTCTGGCCTTCAATAAAAAGAAGCGTCCCGCTTCGGTGAGATGGATCCGTTGTTTGATCCGATCAAACAAGAGGAGTTCGATTTCCTCCTCCAGCAAGCGGATCTGGCGGCTTAGCGCAGGTTGGGAAATATGAACTCTCTCTGCGGCACGTGAAATACTCATTTCCTCTGCCGCTGCCACGAAATACCTCAGCTGGTGGAATTCCATATCCGGCAACATGCTTATCAGAAAGATATATAGCAAGGTTATAACCTTAAGGCATCAAGTTCGGAGCTAAGTGATATTATGCGAAACCATCAGCCCGTGACATTCTGATCCCGTTATGAAAACGAATACTCCTTCACTCCTTATCCGTAGATCAGAAGAACGTGGGCATGCCCGCCATGGCTGGCTCGATAGTTATCACACATTCAGTTTTGCGGATTACTACGATCCCGGACACATGGGCTTCCGCAGCCTGCGCGTGATCAATCAGGATACCGTCAGCGCTGGAGCCGGATTTCCCACTCATCCTCACCGGGATATGGAAATCTTCAGCTATGTGCTCTCCGGCGTGCTCGCTCACAAGGATAGCATGGGAAACGGCAGGGAGCTCAAGCCAGGGCAGATCCAGCTCATGAGCGCAGGCTCCGGTGTGTCGCATTCCGAGTTCAATCCATCGAAAAGCGATCCGCTCCATTTCCTGCAAATTTGGATCAAGCCGGAATCGACCGGTCTCCAACCGAACTACACGGAATGGCATCCGGGGAAAGATACCGAAGACGCGGCGAAGGTCTTGGTCATTTCCCCGGACGGCCGCGAGAACTCCGCAACGATCCGCCAGGATGCGGATGTTTATCGTCTGCGGGTGAAGGCAGGGGAAAGCGTGAGCCACGAGCTCCGGGAAGGACGTGGGCTGTGGATTCAGCTTATCAAAGGAACCTTGGCGAGTGGAGGAGACAAACTACTGGCAGGTGATGCCGCCAGCTCTGAAACCGCAGGAAACATCGCTTTCACTGCTGTGGAGGATGCCGAGGCGTTATTGTTCGATCTCGCTTAAGCCACACCCGGAGATCCAAGAAAAATGATCAACAGAAATATCAAAATTATGAAAAATATATCAAATGTCATCGGTGGCCTACTGGGCTTGTTATTCCTCACCTTCGGGATGAATTTCTTTCTGAAATTCATCCCGTTACCGCCGCCGGAGGAAGGATCCGCAGCCGCGTTATTCATGAGCGCTATGTATACCACAGGTTATCTGGCGTTTGTGAAGTGCTTGGAAATCGTCGGTGGTATCCTCGTGGCTATACCGAAGACCAGAAACTACGGGCTCCTTGTTCTTGGTCCGATCATCATCAATATTCTGGCCTTCCATGTCTTTCTGGCAAAGGGCGGCGGCTTGTTCGACCCTCCGGTCGTGCTGATCTCACTGCTTTCGCTTTTTCTGCTATGGAGCGGCCGCAGAGCGTTTCTTGGGCTTTTGAATCCATAAGGAAGCTCATGTTGTCGTCCACTCATTGGAGTTATTCCAGTGGGCGGATTTTTTTTGCACCAAAGTGGAAAGATTTCGGCTGAAGCTGGTAAGACTTAGTAGAGAATGGTAGCGAAAGACCCACATCCCGAGGACCACATTGTCAATCTGATCGTCCAGCATCAGCGTGATCTGAAGCACTATATACTTTCGCTGCTGCCGGATGCCGCGCTGGCCGCGGATGTGCTGCAGGAGACGAATCTCGTGCTGTGGAACAAAGCGGATGAGTATGATCGCGGCCGACCTTTTCTGCCTTGGGCGTTAACGATTGCGTGGTTCCAGGTGAAAGCCGCCCGACGCGATAGCGCACGGGACATCCATGTTTTCGATGATGACCTGCTGGAGACTCTGGCCGCCGAGAGTGAGATCCCCGATGGGGAATTGATGGAAAAGGCCCTTGAGCACTGCCTCGGAAAGCTGAGCGCCCCGCAACGAAAGCTCATTCTTGCCCGCTACCAGCCGGGTGCCTCTGTGCAAGAAATGGCTGCTGATTTTTCGCAAACCCCCAACGCGCTATCTCTCGGTCTACTACGTATCCGAAATGCCCTCAAAAGCTGTATCGAACAACAACTAAATCTTTCATCCACATGACTCCGGATCGCCTGGAAATACTCATTCAGAAACTCTTCGACAGCCGGTTGACGGAAGATGAGCGCATTGAGTTTAACTCATTGTTGAAAGCCTCGAGATCCGCCCGTGACCAATACCGGAAATCGATGTCACTGCATGCAGCATTGATGAATAAGTGCGATGACGGATCAGCTGCCGGCCCTTTTGCACAGCTGGCGGACAGACCTGTGGCGGAGAGAAGAAAAATCGCCCCATTTGTCCCCAGGGTTCTATTGGCAATCGCTGCGATGATCGTGGTTTTCGCAGGTTTGAATATGATTTGGAGCGAACCGAAGGCGATGCTGACCGGTGGAGAGTTTGAAGCTGTCGGCGGAGCAGGAGCACTCACCCCTGGTAGGATAAAAGCAAAAACGCCTTTCGAGATCCATCGCGGCTCTTTGACGCTCACTTATCCGAGCGGCGCGGAAGTCACCTTGGAAGCTCCCTGCCGTTTCCAGCTTGATCGCAAGGAAGCGCTGACCGTGGCACACGGTAGAGCATCCGTTCACGCACCTCCCGGAGCCGAGGGGTTTGAGCTCGATACCCCGGGCGGGAAATTCATCGATCTAGGCACCCGATTCGGTGTGGCGGTCGGCTCCGATGGCTCGAAATCCGTGGTGCTCACCGAGGTTTTTGAAGGAGAGATCAATGTGGAGACATCCGAGAGCAAGACGACCCGCCTCCGCCACGGAGAGTCCAGGGCGCTCCTATCCAACGGGAATGATACAGAACTGGTTAGCGATCTGGACTCCTCTCCCATCCGGCTTTCCCGTGGTGTTTCGAGTGCGCCTGCGGATCGGGATAATCTCGCGTTAGGGAAACCGGTGTTCAGTCCGGGTTATTGCGTAAGAGCGCATGGCTCGATTTTCCCTCCGGAAAATGTTACCGATGGACGGCTTAATGATTCCGGAGTTCCGGGAGACTGGAGTTTCTGGCTGGCACCCGACGGTGAGGATGGGGAATTCACCGTGGATCTATTGGAAAGTCAGGAGTTTTCCAAAATTTCCCTGCAGAATACTTCCAATCGACTCATCCATGATCGTGGCGTTGAAAATTTTGAGATTCTTGTTTCCGAGGATAACAAAATCTTTTCGCCCCTTCTCGAAGGTTATTTACCACGCATCGATTATTTGAACCGGGAGGATTCCTTTCCGTTTCATGATTTCACGTTTAGCCCGGTTACCGCGCGTTATGTGAAGCTGGTGGTGCTCAGTCATTACCGTCATCCCACACCGAGAAGAAACGATCCCCATTCCGGCGGCATCAGTGAGATCCGCATCTTCCGCTGAGCTTTTTTGCTAATTCCAACGTTTAGATTTTTTGAAAACTCTCCCTCTCATATTTGCCCTTATTCCGCTTGCTCCGATTTCTTTGTATGGAGAAATCGACTTCACCCGGGATGTTCAGCCTATTCTCAATTCCAAATGTGTTTCCTGCCACGGTGGTGTGAAGGAAGCGGGTGGCGTTTCGTTCATTTTCCGTGATCAGGTTCTTGGGAAAGGGGAGTCGGGAAAAGCTGTCGTTGTTCCAGGGAAACCTGGGGAATCGGAATTGATTGCCCGGATTGTGACTGATGATGAGGATGATCTGATGCCGCGCCCGGATCACGGTCCACGTCTCAGTCCCGCAGATGTCGAGACCTTGCGTCAGTGGATTTCCGAGGGTGCGGAGTGGGGTGAACACTGGGCATTTGTGGCACCAAAGCGTCATGATGAGCCGAGTGTCAAAAATTCGGATTGGGCGCAAAATGACATCGATAAATTCATTCTGGCGAAGCTTGAGAGCAAGGGACTAAGCCCTTCCCCGAAAGCCTCTCCCTCAGAGTGGCTTAGGCGTGCATCATTCGATTTAACCGGTCTCCCCCCCAGCGCGGAGGAGCTCGATGCTTTTGAAGCCGCCGCTAAGAAAAATTTTACGAAAGCTGTTGAACAGGAAACAGAGCGATTGCTTGCCTCTCCGGGCTTCGGTGAGCGCTGGGCCTCTGTCTGGATGGACCTTGCGCGCTATGCGGATTCCGAAGGACTGGGTGTGGATAAAAAAAGGGATGTGTGGAAATACCGCGATTGGCTGATCAATGCCTTCAATCGGGACCTGCCATACGATCAGTTTACGATCGATCAGCTAGCTGGCGATCTGGTCCCGGATTCAACGTTGGAGCAAAAGGTCGCTACCGTTTTCAGCCGTCTCACGCAGTCGAACGGCGAGGGAGGAACCGATGATGAGGAATTCCGCGTGCAAGCGGTGATGGATCGGGCGACGACCACGTGGGAGACATGGCAGGGGATTTCCTTTGGCTGCGTCCAGTGCCACAGCCATCCGTATGATCCCATCAAACATGAGGAATATTACAATTTTCTGAGCTTTTTCAATAACACCAAAGACTCGGATGCCGGGAACCACTCGCCGGTCATTCCGGTGCCATATGAGGTAGGCAAATATCCCGAAGCCAATGATCTTCTGACGAAGATCCGGGAGGTGGAAGAGGAAATTTTTTCCGCGTGGAGCGAGGTCGATCAATCAAGTGAATGGTTTCCCGTGGATCAGCTAGAGGCCTCTTCGGAGAAGGCCGAGATGTCTGTGGTCATGGAAGAAGGTTATGCGGAATTTCGCGCGACTGATAATGCCTTGCCGTCGGCCGTCTATCATCTGCTCGCCCAAAAGCCGGATGGCTTGGACAAAGTTTCCGCTGTGAGGCTGACGTATCTTCCGAAGAATCTGGAAAAGGCTCTCACGGATGCGGAGTGGGGTGGCCAGCTTTCCAATATCACCGTTCATAAAATCTCTCCGGATGGCACCAGGCAGAATCTCGAATTTGCCATCGCCGTGGCGGATGAGGCACATCCTTTGAATGACCCCAATGGCTCAATCAAAAAAGGTGGATCGGGCTGGGGAACCTATTACAAATTCTTCCGCCCCCGCTTCGTGACCTTTGTTCTGAAGGAAAGCCTGGCTCTCGGGGAGGGTGATCAATTTGAAATTATTTTAGCGAATGGCGGGAAGTATAATTCCTCCTTTCCGCTCGTTGCGAAACGCGGACGTCTCGCGCTGACCGATGACGAATCCTGGATCGAGACATTCAGAGGTAAGGAATTTTGGGAGCGTTCGGGAGAACTCCGAGCAGCTTCCGCCGCATTGAGAAAGATTCCATCGGTGAAGATTCCCATCATGGAGGAGCGTGATCCCGCACATGCGCGGGTCACAACATTTTTCAATCGTGGAAGCTGGTTGGACAAAGGGGACGTCATTCCATTCTCGGACACGCCCCATGTTTTTCCTCCGCTCAATGCCGTTTCCGCCAAGCCTTCCCGGCTTGATCTGGCCAAGTGGATTGCCTCCCCGGAAAATCCGCTGACAGCCCGCGTCGCGGTGAATCGCTTCTGGCTGGAACTCTTTGGCGTGGGTATCGTGCCGACTCCGGAAGACTTTGGCAGCGCGGGAGAAAAGCCGACTCATCCGGAGCTACTGGATACTCTTGCCGTGCAATTTTCCACTGAGATGAACTGGAGTGTGAAAACGCTTTTACGGAAATATGTGACCAGCGCCGCATACCAGCAGGCCAGCGCGGTGAGCCCCGGGCTTTACGAAATGGATGCGGATAACCGTCTCCTCGCGCGCGGTCCGCGGCAGCGCCTCACCGGTGAAATGGCGCGTGATGCCGCGTTGGCTGTCTCAGGTTTGCTTACGGATAAAATCGGTGGTGCTCCGGTTTATCCGCCGCTTCCTCCCGGAGTATGGACCCCCTTCGACAAGCAGAAGTGGGAAACCCCGGCAGAAGGTGATCCACAGCGCTATCGCCGTGCCATCTACACCTTCTGGAAACGTAGTATACCGTATCCGACGTTTATTACCTTTGACGCCCCCAGCCGTGAGCTGTGCAGCAAGCGCCGCATGCCATCCAATACACCTGTGCAAGCGCTCGCGGTGATGAACGATCCCGCATTCCAGGAATGCACTGAAGCTTTTGCAAGAAGGATGAAGTATCAAACCGACGGAGCCATTGAGGATAAGATATCCCGGGCCTACCGTCTGAGCACCTCCCGGATGATCACCCGAGACCGGCTGGAGGAGCTGAAGAACCTCTTCGATGATCTGGAAGCTCAATACGAAGCCGATCCGACCCTGATGAAAAACATCGCCGGAACTCCCGATGGAGCCGCCTTCACGGTGCTCGCTTCTGTCCTGCTCAATCTGGATGAAGCTATCACCCGCTAAACCCCGAACCCCCACAGAATTTCCAATATGAATCTTTTTCAAAAACTTCTGGCAGAGAAATTGCAGCATACTACCCGCCGTGAATTTTTGCGCGATTGCACAACGGGTCTCGGCGGTATGTGGCTGGCCTCCCAAGGCATCGCCAACGCAGCGGGGCCATTGCAGATCAATCACGATCCCGCCAGCCCATTGGCGCCGCTTTCACCCTCCTTTGCCGCCAAGGCGAAACGCGTCATCTATCTTCACATGGTCGGCGCACCAAGCCAGCTGGAGTTATTCGATTACAAGCCGATGCTGAAGAAATACGATGGCAAGGATTGTCCGAAGGAGTATCTCGAAGGCCAGCGGTTCGCATTCATCCAAGGGGTTCCGAAGATGCTCGGGCCTCAGTATGAATTTTCACAGCATGGTAATAGTGGGGCATGGATTTCCGACCGCCTGCCGGAGCTGGCGAAGCATGCGGACAAGCTCTGTATCGTCAAAAGCATGCAGAGTGATCAGTTCAATCACGGACCTGCCCAGCTGTTGGTGCAGACGGGAAATGCGAATCTCGGCAACCCATCGATGGGCTCATGGGTGACGTGGGGACTGGGAACGGAAAATCAGAATATGCCGGGCTTCATGGTGTTGATTTCCGGGGGGCGGCTCCCGCGCGTGGGCTCTTCCCTCTGGGGCAGCGGTTACCTTCCCTCCGTTTATCAAGGCGTCCAATGTCGCTCCACTGGAGATCCCATTTTGAATGCTGCCAACCCGGCTGGCATTTCTTCGGACATCCGCCGCACTGCCCTCGACTCTCTCAAAAATCTAAATCAAAAGACTTATGAGGAGCTCGGCGATCCGGAGACAATCACTCGGATTTCACAATACGAGATGGCCTACCGTATGCAGACTTCGGTTCCTGAAGTGATGTCCATTGATGATGAGCCTGCTCACATCCACGAAATGTATGGCACCAGCCCGGGACGGGAGTCCTTTGCGAACAACTGCTTGCTGGCCCGCCGCCTCGCGGAAAACGGAGTCCGTTTTATCCAACTTTACGATTGGGGGTGGGATTCACACGGCTCAAACGAAGGGGAAGCGATCAACGGCGGCTTTATCAAAAAATGCCATTCCATCGACAAGCCAATCTCCGCATTACTCACCGATCTTGAGCAGCGGGGAATGCTTGAGGACACGCTCGTGGTTTGGGGAGGAGAGTTCGGCCGCACCTCGATGCAAGAAGACCGCGGCAGCAATACCGCGAAATTCCTGGGACGCGATCACAATCCCAACGCCTTCACGATCTGGATGGCAGGCGGCGGAGTGAAACCCGGTATCACCTATGGCGAAACCGATGAGATGGGCTATCAGGTGGCGAAAGATCCAGTGCAGGTCAGAGATCTCCATGCCACGATGCTGCAGCTTTTCGGCTTCGACGCAAAACGGCTTTCATACAAGTTCCAGGGGCTGGATCAGAAACTCATAGGAGTGAAACCCGCGAAAGTGATCAAAGACATCATCGCCTGAAATTAGTTAGTTCATTTTGTCGTCGGGCGTGTTTATTGCTTTCCCGATGCGTGATGCGATATCTGCCGACAAAGCCCACTGCTGGCACCCATTTACCCCTCAGGAGAGATGGTGTGCCGGGGAGCATATTCCGCTGATGATAGAGCGTGCCGAAGGCGTGTGGCTCTACGATTCCAACGGGAACAAATACCTCGATGGGAACTCCTCGATCTGGACGAATATCCATGGGCATTGCCGCCCGGAGATAGTGGAAGCGATTGCCAAACAGGCAGCGACTCTCGATCATTCCTCATATCTCGGTCTTGGCCATCCTCTTGCTTCCGAGTTGGCTGAAAAGCTGGTCGCGTTTTTTCCCGAGGGGACTCTCTCGCGGGTCTTCTTTTCGGATAACGGCTCAACGGCTGTGGAAGCTGCGCTGAAAATGTCGCTCCAATCTCGCCTGCAGACCGGGCAGGAAATGCGGAGACAATTCCTCGCTTTCGATAATGCCTACCACGGAGATACTCTGGGAGCTGCCTCCTTGGGCGGAGTAAATCGATTTTTCTCCCGCTTTAAATCGTTGGGTTTTGAGACAAACTTTCTTTCATCACTGGAGGAGCTTTCAAGGATTGATCCCACGGTTGTGACTGCTGTCGTGATAGAGCCGCTGATCCAGGGGGTGAATGAAATGCGTCCGTGGCCGGAAGGTATGCTTGCCCGCTTGCGCGAATGGGCTACTGCGAATGGAGTTCACCTGATCCTTGATGAGGTGATGACGGGATTTGGACGGACAGGAACTATGTTTGCCTGCCAGCAGGAGAAGGTGGTTCCGGATTTTCTCTGTGTGGCGAAGGGTATCACCGGTGGCACGGTGCCACTGGCTGCGACACTGGCAACAGAAGAAATCTATTCCGCGTTTCTTGGTGGGGCGGAGAATGCCTTTTACTACGGACATAGTTATACAGCCAACCCCATTGGATGTGCCGCGGCTCTGGCGTCGCTGGAGATTTTCGAAAAAGACCAGGTCTTCGCTCGCTTGCCGGAGAAAATTTCATACCTCGCGAAAAGCCTGGCGAAACTGGAATCCGAATTTTCTCAGATCAAAGAGATCCGTCAGTGTGGTCTTGTTGCGGGAATTGAATTTGAAAAAGGCCTGGGTGAGAAAATCACGCTGAAAGCCCGTGATCACGGGCTCATTACAAGAAATATTCTCGATACAATCGTGTTCATGCCTCCACTCGCAATTACTACTGCCGAAATCGATTTCGCGATCGAGGCGATTTCTCGAAGCTGCCGTTTCTGTCTGGCTTCTGGTTGTGATAGCGATCGTTAATCGCTTGATTGTTACATTTCATGGTCGAGCCTGATGCATGTCATTTTCGAAATTAGTTCATCTGCTTGCGGTCGTGGGGTGCGCGGTTGGTTTGCTCTCCGCAGAAGGTTTACAGGATCAGCTTGATGCGCGGAAAGAGGCTTTCGCCAGGCAGGCACCAGCCGAGTTGATCGAGAGTCAGAACCAGGCTCTCGCTGAGTTGGAAGAATCCGGAATTTACGGAACGGTATTGAAGGTGGGGGATAAAGCCCCGGACTTCACGTTGAGAAACCATGAGGGCGAAGAGGTGAATCTGGCTGGTCTATTGGCTAGCGGTCCGGTTGTCCTCACCTGGTATCGCGGTGGCTGGTGTCCGTATTGCAATATCGCTCTCGCAGCGCTTGCGAAGGAGAATGAGAAGATCAAAAAGCTTGGCGCGACACTGGTGGCACTGAGCCCGGAACTGCCGGATACAACCGCAGTTTCCGTGGAGGAACATGGATTGGATTTTGAGGTGCTTACCGATAGAGATCATGCGGTGGCAGAAAAATTTGGATTGGTGTTTCCTCTCAATGAAGAGACCCGGAAGCGTTATCAGGAGAAGTTCAATTTGAGCGAACGCAGTGGAATAACTGCTGCGGATCGTCTGCCACTCCCGGCAACCTATGTCATTTCATCGGACGGGATCGTCACCTATGCGTTTGCCGATGCCGATTACCGGCGCCGGGCGGAACCCCAGCGTATCCTCGATGCGTTGGATGCGCTTGAAAATGGTGCGACGGGTCGCCACCTCGTTCTTCAGTTCTGGGAAAATGTTTGGAATCCACCCTATGATCCAGGGTTAATCGATAAGCTGATGACGGAGGATTTTATCCTTACCTCGGCTGGCCATGAAGTAAACGGACGGGATGAGTTCAAGGAATGGGTTGCTAGCTTCCAGCAAAAGACCAGGCATTTACGACTGGATAATCTGGACTGCTTTGAAAGCAAAGATGGCACTAGAATCGTAAGTCGCTGGGTGGCGAGAGGTAGAAACGGAGGGATGCTCGGAACGGAGGCGGACAATCGCCCGATTGAATTCACAGGTATCGCCATATGGGAAATTCGTGATGGCAAGCTTGCCCGAAACTGGGTTGAAAGATCCGCCTGGGAACTTTACCAGGCTTTGAATAACTAAAGTGAAGGCGGCATCCGGAGATGCCGCCCGTTTCTTTTATGCAACTTCCATAACCGAATTTTTGCGAAGATTCCGGGCCGCTGTGACCATGTTTTCAAGAGATGTTTTCACCTCCGGCCAGCCACGGGTTTTCAAACCACAATCGGGATTGACCCACAAGTTTTCTGCCGGGATGAGTCCTCCAGCTTTCTCGATCAGATTTTCCATCTCTTTGACAGTGGGAACACGCGGCGAGTGGATATCATAGACACCCGGGCCAATTTCGTTCGGGTAGCGGAAATCCACAAAAGCATCCAGTAGTTCCATATTCGAGCGGGACGTCTCGATGGTGATCACGTCCGCATCCATTGCCGCTACGGCCTCGATGATGTCATTGAATTCCGAATAGCACATATGGGTGTGAATCTGGGTATCATCCCGAACCACGCTCGAGCACAATCTGAAGGCTTCCACCGCCCAGCCGAGATAGCTTTCCCAATCGGCCTGCCGCAGCGGCAAGCCTTCACGGATCGCTGGTTCATCAATCTGAATTGCAGCAATTCCCGCACTTTCGAGGTCCTTCACCTCATCACGTATTGCCAGTGCAATCTGGCGCGTGGTGATGTCCCTGGCTTGATCGTCTCGGACAAAGGACCACTGAAGGATCGTCACGGGGCCGGTCAACATTCCCTTCATGGGCTTATTGGTCAAAGCGCTGGCAAACTCCGCCCAGCGGACGGTCATCGGCTTCGGTCTACGGACATCACCGTAGATGATCGGGGGCTTCACACAACGGCTTCCATAGCTTTGCACCCAACCATTTGAGGTGAATGCAAAACCTTCCAGCTGCTCGCCGAAATACTCGACCATGTCGTTGCGCTCGAACTCTCCGTGGACCGGCATGTCGATCCCGATTTCGTTCTGAAATTCCACACAGCGCCGTGTTTCCTGCTCAAGAAAATGCTCATAATCCTGTCCGCTTAGGTCTCCCTTTTTCCATTTCGCACGGGCAGCCCGCACCTCGTCGGTTTGTGGAAATGAACCTATTGTTGTTGTCGGGTAAAGCGGGAGCATGAGCTTCTTGCGTTGCAGTTTCCGGCGCTCGGAAAACGGCGACTTGCGGCGGGAGTCCTCGGGGATGATGAAGCTGGTTCTCGCTTTTACCCGCGGGTTGTGGATCTTGGTGCTTTCTTCCCTACCTAGCTGGGAGGCGCGGTTCAGTTCGAGTTCGGCACTAACGCTCCCACCGGAAAGTGCGCGAGCCAGCACCGAGAGTTCCATCAATTTTTCATCCGCAAAGGCGAGCCAATCGCGAATCTCCGGATCGAGTTCTGCTTCATTTTCAAGCGTAATCGGCGTATGTAAAAGCGAACAGGATGGTGCGATCCATAATCTCTCCGGACCGAGCTTTTCCTTGGCTCCCTCGAGGATGGAAAATGATTTGTCGAAGTCGTTCTTCCAGATATTCCGCCCGTCCACAATTCCCAGTGAAAGAATTTTATCCGAAGGAAAGCCGGAGATCAGCCGATCGATTTCCTCCACGCCGCGCACGGCATCCTGATGAAGTGCGGCGACCGGGAGTGAGAGAAAAAGAGGGAGATTATCCCGGAGTTCACCAAAATAATTGGCGACAATCAGCTTTGCTCCAGAGGCGGCAGTGCGGAGCCGCTGATAGCTTTTGTGTATTGCGGATCGCTGCAGATCGCTGAGATCCAGTGAAAAGATCGGCTCATCGAGTTGAATCCATTCGGCACCAGATGCGGCAAGCTTTGCGAGTATCTCCTCGTAGACTGGAAGAAGTTTTTCCAAGAGCTCGAACCGATCGAAATCGGCGCCATCTTGAACCTTGCCCAAAGTCAGATAACTTACAGGTCCGAGCAAAACGGGTTTTGCCCGATGTCCGAAAGCAGTTGCTTCCAGGAACTCATCGAAGATTTTGGACGAGCTGAGCTTAAAGGTGGTATCACTCCGGAACTCGGGAACAATATAATGATAGTTGGTATCGAACCATTTCGTCATCTCACTTGCGAAAGTGCTGACAGTTTGGGACTGACAATCGCAGGTGGCTTCCGATGTATCGGTAGCCTTGGTTTGGCCGCGGGCGATGAGGAACGCGGTATCGATGCTGGTTTCATTCCCATCCCAGCGAAAACGCGGCGGAATATTTCCCAGTAGGCAGGTGGTATCGAGAACCTGATCGTAAAAGGAAAAGTCGTTGCAAGGAATGAGATCAATCCCGGCTTTGGATTGTTTCCGCCAGTTCTCAGCCCGTAACCTTGCGGCGGCTGCTTCGAGTTCCGGCTTTGATATACGGCCTTTCCAGTAGGATTCGGTTGCTCTTTTCAGCTCACGTTTTTCTCCGATTCTCGGGTAGCCGAGGTTGTGTGTCAGGATGCGGTTCATAGTGAGTCCATCATGGAGGATCTATGATTATTCGCATAACGCATTGTTTTTAGGATCGTCATTCGAAATGCTTATGATTAGGAATTTGCCAAATGATTGAAATACGACACCTTCGCGCACTGATCGCCGTTGCGGAAACCGGGAACCTCTCAAAGGCGGGAAAGCATCTGAACCTTTCGCAGCCTGCGCTTTCCCAACAAATGAAAGCCTTGGAGGAAATGGTAGGAGCGGAGGTTTTTCACAGAAAAAGTAATCCGCTGCGGCTCAGTCCCGTGGGCGAGCGCCTCTTGTGTAGCGCGTATGAAATCGAAAAGACACTGAAGCAGACGGAACGCGATGTTGCGAGAATTGCGGAAGGAAAGGCGGGCCAGCTTCGCATCGCGGTCGAGTGCCATTCCTGCTTTGATTGGCTGATGCCGAGTATGGACGCATTTCGCGAAGGCTGGCCGGAAGTAGAGATGGATCTGGTCTCGGGTTTCCAACCGGATCCGACGGGGCTGCTGGCTGAAGGTCAGGCGGATTTGGTTATCGTGTCCTCCGCAAAGCCCCGGAGTGGTGTGGTCTATCATCCTTTGTTCCGATACGAAGTGCTGGCTTTGCTTGCGAGAGGGCATCCGCTCGCTAGAAAAGCTTATCTGACTGCGCGGGATTTCCGGGATGAAACGCTCGTCACCTATCCGATTCCCGACGAGCGGATAGATGTAATCCGTGAGGTTTTGAAGCCAGCAAGTATTGATCCTCCACGGCGGATGACAGAACTAACTGTAGGCATTTTGCAGCTTGTAGCCAGCCGTAGAGCGATCGCGGCGATGCCTGGTTGGGCGGTGCAGCCGTTCCTGGACCGCGAGTATGTGAGTTCGCGCCCGATTCGGAAAGGTGGCTTGTTCGCCAATCTATATTCCGCGACAACCGCGGAAGGTGCCGGAGCTGCCTATATGCGTGAGTTTTTGGAAACCATGCGCCGGATTAGTTTTTCCGAGCTCAAAGGCATTACCGAGATCCATTGAATCCTTAGTGCTCGGGCACAAAAAAAGGAGCGGTGGGTTTCACCGCTCCTTTTTTATGAATTGGACCCGCCGGGTGCCTATAAGCCTTTGTCCGTTACCGCGCCTTCGCTGGCGCTTGTCACGAGTTTCGCGTATTTGGCGAGAACTCCATATTTGTAGCGGGGCTCTGGCTTGACCCAGTTTGCCTTACGGGTGGCGATTTCCTCGTCCGAAAGATTGACGCTGATGCGGTTGTCGATGGCGTTGATTTCAATCTCATCTCCATCCTGAAGAATACCGATGGTGCCGCCTTCGTAGGCTTCCGGAGTAATGTGACCGACGACGAAGCCGTGGCTGCCGCCGGAGAAACGTCCATCCGTGATGAGCGCGACTTCCTTGCCAAGCCCCATGCCCATGACGGCACCGGTGGGTCCCAGCATCTCGCGCATGCCAGGACCGCCTTTAGGACCTTCCATGCGGATGACGATTACGTCGCCTTTGCCGATTTTCTTGGCAAGAATCGCTTTCATCGCTTCATCTTCGGAATTGTAAACCTTCGCGGTGCCTTTGAAAATCTCGCCTTCTTTTCCGGAAATTTTGGCAACCGAACCCTGCTCGGCAAGGTTTCCGTAAAGAATCCGCAGGTGGCTGTCTTTTTTGATCGGGTTGTCGAGAGGGCGGATGATTTCCTGGCCTTCCGGGTATGGCTTGGCAAGTTTCTCAAGATTTTCGCGGAGCGTGCGGCCGGTGACTGTCATGCAGTCACCATGCAGCAGGCCTGCATCAAGAAGCATTTTCATCAGAGGAACCGTGCCACCGATGCGAACGAGATCGACCATGGCATATTTGCCGGAAGGCTTGAGATCAGCCAGAACCGGGGTTCTTTTCCCGATGCGCTCGAAGTCATCCAATGTGATATCGACACCGGCGGAGTGAGCCATCGCCGGAATGTGAAGGCAGGCATTGGTGGAGCCACCGAGGGCGATGAGGACGGTGATGGCGTTTTCAAATGCCTCTTTCGTCATGATGTCCCGTGGCTTGATGCCGAGCTTGATGAGATTGAGGACTGCCGCACCCGCATCGAAACAATCGCGCATTTTGTCATCGGAAATGGCTGCCTGGGATGAGCTGTTTGGCAGGGACATGCCGAGCGCTTCGATCGCGCTGGCCATGGTGTTCGCCGTATACATGCCGCCGCATGAGCCCGGGCCCGGGATTGCACAGGACTCGACGTGCTCCAGCTCTTCATCGGAGAACTCGCCATTGGCGTGTTTGCCGACAGCCTCGAAAATGGAAACGATATCGAGATCCTTCTCCTCGCCCTTGATTTTGCCGCAGCCAGGGAGAATCGTGCCGCCATAGACGAATACCGACGGGCGGTTCATACGACCCATGGTCATTACGCAGGCAGGCATGTTCTTATCGCAACCACCGATGGCTACGAAGCCGTCCATTCCTTCACAGCCTACAACGGTTTCAATGGAGTCTGCGATGACTTCGCGGGAGACAAGCGAGTATTTCATCCCTTCGGTGCCCATGGAGATACCGTCGGAAATGGTGATGGTATTGAAAATGACACCTTTACCACCAGCTGCATCGACGCCTTTCGAGGTCTCGATGGCAAGCTTGTCGATGTGGATGTTGCATGGGGTGACTTGGCTCCAGGTGGAGGCCACGCCGATTTGCGGCTTGGAGAAATCTTCTTTTTTAAAGCCTACGGCATATAGCATTCCCCGGCTAGGGGCGCGGTCCGGGCCATCAAGCATCAAACTGGAATAGGGGCGTTCTAGGTCACTCATCGGGCGGGGATCATCCGTCCGCCCTGCCCTTCACGTCAAGTCAGGATCGGTGCCGGGATGTATTGATATGGTGGCAAAATCGCTCTGGTGCCGGGGCAAAAAAAATCCGCCGGACTCCGATGAGGGAATCCGGCGGATCAGGGAATTACCGGGGTGGCTTACTTCCTGCGAATGATGGCCAGCCAATCCTCCTCGTCGGGAGCTGAGAGTTTTTCTCCGCTAAGGTCGGTTGTTGCCTGCATTTCGCCATTGCGGGGATTGAACCAAGCGGATGTAAAATCACCCTCCGGGAGCTGGATCTCCGTTGATCCACCCTTGGGCAGATAAACGAGATAGAGCTCGCCATCTTTTGCCAAACAGAACTTGGAGTTATCCTGTTTGGTATTGCCAAGCAGTTCATCGCGGCAGGTCATGTCCTGGAAAGGAATTTCCTGCTCCCGGAAAAATGAGAGAGCGATGTTTGCGTAATTCCAGGACTTTTCGCGCGAGCGCCAATCCTCCGCGATGAGATCGTTCTGGGCCAGCTTGTAGCCGAAGTAGTATTCCACACCTGCGCCGCCAGCCATGAGATTGCCCCAAAGGGTGAGCTTGCGGATATCGTCGATGCTGTGTTTTGCCTTTGTGTTGCCTGGATAATCCGGATCCGGTGGCACGCCTTCCACAGCGGAGCCCTGTTCATCGTTCGCCGCCACCCATGGATTGCCGGCCTTGTCGGAAGCTTTGATCCATTTTGCCGTCAGATTATGGACCTTGCTCCACTCGTTTTGGAGAGATACGCCGGACAGCCCCTTGTAGCCGAGCAATGGCTCGTATTGCCTGTCCTGCTGATTGGGAAAGGTGTGGAGGACAACGTGATGCTGGTAGGGATCGGTCGCCCGGATGTAAGCGATCATATCCTTGATTTCCTGTGTGGACTGGGTGTTTTCCTCCCCGATGTTCCAGTTGAGCGCAAGCTCGTGGCCGTAGCGGGCGATCAGCTCCCGGCAGTAGAGCATGCGCTCCGGGCCGAGTTTTCCACCATCCAATGAGGCTGCGACAGGGCCTCCGCCTTCTTTTTGGCCGAGTCTGTCATCGTCCATTTCGTTTTCCTGGAGTTTGAAATGGAGGTAGAGACCTTTCGCCGTCGCGTGGCTGAAAACGATTCCCCATTGATCGAGTTTGCTGCAGTCGTAATGAAATTTGTCGGTTGGTGCAACGAATGGCCAGATGTTGTCACCATCCCCGGACACGTTGTAGGGAAGGAAGGAGAAGGCATTCATGCCTTTTTCCGAGAGGTAGTTGAGAGCACCGATGAGGCCCTTGCCTTTGCCGTCTTTCCAAGTCGGGTCACCGTTTTTCCAATCCTGAAGGTGAGGTGCCCAGGTTTTCAGAGGGACGTTTTTCTTACGTGCCTGGGTATTATCGAATTCGGTGTAAGCGAGGAGTGTCTCCGGTGCGTCCGCTCCGGCTTTCAGGAAAAAGGACTTATCTCCCTGAAACTGTAGATGATGCTTGCCCACGTATGCCAGGCGTCCGCGCGCTCGGAAGTCCGGAAAAGATTTGTCGCTCTCGCCGATGGTGAAGGAGCCGGTTTTCCCGTCGAAAGGAGCAAGTGCCTGTCCTTCCCCGGGGGTGAAAGCCGCCTTTTCTCCGCTGCGGAAGGAAATGGTGTAATTCCATGTTCCCGCCTTGTCCGGAGAAAGATTGGCGACCCATTTCGTCCCGGATTCCGCGGAGCTTTCAGCGGCATTTCCATCAGCAGCGAAGTAGCCCGGGACGGTGTAATTCGGTTCGCCGGATTCGTGGGTGAAGGTGACCCAGAAGGATTGATCGGTGAAAGGGTTCGGCGAGTTGTCCAGCTCGTGGGCGTATGGACCGCTGAGTGTGAGGGAAACTTTGTGCCATTGTTTCATCTCGCCGGAGATGGTTACGGCGCCATCGCCATCGGGTTGGCGCGGTTGCTGGAGGGCGGGACCAGTTGGTTTTGCCGCCATTTCACCGGCGGGAGCTTTTTTCATGGCCGCGGCAGTCGCCGCATCAGCGGGAGCAAAGCTCAGACCGGACCAACGAGCACGCGACCATTCCTTGCCATCTGCGGAAGCAACCGTGGAGCTGACTTCGATCACGTCTCCGGGCTCAATGGTGATTCCCTTGAAAGTCGCATGGTATTTCTCACCTTCGTCGAAAGTCTCGTCGGACATTGGGCAAGTGTGATCGCCGATCTTCCTGCCGTTGACGAAAACGCTGTAGGTCGAGCTGCCGTCGCTTTCTCCGACCGATTTCAGAGTGACATCATATTTTCCAAGCGGGAAGGGGGATGCGGTGGCAATTTTCGCGGTTTTGCGTTGCTCTGGGTTGATCGCCAGCCATTTGCCTTGATCCAGGTAGTAGCCGCTCCCGCTGACATCGAAGGAATCCGCGGAAATTTCCGCCTGCGCGTCGTCGTGCCGGGCAGGTGCTTCTGGGGCTTCCGGTGCCTCAGCTGCTTCGACGAATTCAAACGCGGCGGGTGCTTTTCCGGACTTGATCACTGAAGCTGGACCGAGACCGTCCGGGGAAAATTCCCGGGTGTTCGCCAGAAGGATTTTATCGAGGGCGATCCCGTCCTCGCGCATGGAGACCTGGATCGTGTGGACGCCAGCGCTCGGGACATCCAGGGTGAGGATGCCGGGGACGCCGATGTGGACTTTCTCCGTGCGCTGTGCGGAGCGCCAGTGCCATTTGTTCTTCGTGACTGTCTGCCAGCGCTTGGCGGTATCCGGCCATGTGCCATCAATGCCAAAGTGGAGGCCATTGTCCTCGGAAGTGGTAGTGAAGGTGCGTGCCCATAGCCAGTATTTGCCTGGGTTGTTGAAGTGGACCTTGTAGGACAGGACTGCGATTTTTCCCTGCAATTCGGTAAAGTTTTCCCCTCCAATCAATTTGTCGGCATGTGTTCTGCGGGTATCCGGCAGGATCTCCAGATAGGCACCGCCGGATGCTCCCGCGATAGAGCTGGGATCCCCATCGGGTGTGATGTCTGGAGTTTGCGCCTTGGTGGTAAGATACCAGGCACGCTTGTCGATCAGCGTCTGCTCGATAAAATGCTCCGCCTCGATTGAGACTACCCCGTCTTTTTCCTCAAAAACGAGATCGGGAGAAGCAATAGGTTTGGTCAAATCCTCCGCCAGCAATGCTGTAGGTAGAGCCATAAAGGCTATTAATCGTGAATACATAGGGTTTTTAATGGTGTTAGGGAATGATTGAATACGTCTATCGGAAGACATATTTCGCACATAAATACGTGTTATCGTAAATAATCCATCATCAAAAAGCCTCAGACGGGCGGAATCGGCTAATAACCGGCGAGCAAATCCTCCCGCAGCTTGCCCGGTAGGTTCGTCGTGAGAGAGGAGACCCCCGCAGCGATGAATTTTCCAGCGGTGGCGGAATCGTCGACTGTCCAAACATGATAGTCGAATCCGGCAGTGATGATCTTCTCTCCGAAATCCGCGCGGAGTATAGGATGTGCTTCACCGCTTAGCCCGTCAGCGCTGATTTTTTTCAATGTTCTGATGATCATCTCAGGGCCGGGCGTCAGTGTGCCAGAGGGATCAAGTCGGAAGTCGGTGATCCAATTGGCACGGATGCCGGGCGCAAGCTCTTTGAAGCTGCGGATCACATCCTGATGAAAGGAAATTATGGTGAACCGCTCAAGTCCCGCTTCTCCGAGGAGATGTTCAGCGAGTGTTTCCACGATTTCCACGCCGCATTTAACCTCGATGAAGAGCCGCTTGCCCGGCGGGAGATCTGCCAAAATTTCACTCAGCCGGGGGATCCGGGTCCCAGGTTGGGAGGGTTTGTCCGGATTGCCAGGCATCAAGTTTTCCAGTTGTTGCCAATCACTCTCCGCGATGATTTTCCGAACCCCGCAGGTCCGGAGTGTGTCGGCATCATGAATGGCGACGATTTCGCCGTCCTTAGTGAGGCGGATATCGATTTCGATACCATCCGCTCCTTGTCGCCATGCTTCCTCGAAAGCGGGCATCGTATTCTCCGGGGCGGCGGCGGAGGCACCGCGATGCGCGATGATCAGCGGGATGGAAGACGAGTTCATTTACGAGTCATGCCAGCCGGTAGCCAGTCCTTCTCCATAGGCTTTAGGATTTCCTTAGGCTCGGTTCCGGTGGTTTCATCGGGAGGTGTTTGCTTTGGCGTTTTTACTTCGGGTAAATTGGCGGAATATTTTTTGATCAATGAATCGATCTCCGATTTTGGAATCGCTCCGATGAATTTGTGAACCATTTTCCCATCAATGTAAAAACGGACATCCGGGATCCCGTCAACGCCGACTTCCGAGGCAATTGTGCGGGATTGATCGATATCCACCTTTCCCAGTTTTACCGCGCCCGAAGAAGCGACGGCGGACTCCAGATCCGGGCTCAGCTTCTTGCACGGGGCGCACCAATCCGCATAGAAATCGACGATGTTCAAGGTCCCGGGCTGGGAGATGAAGCTCTTGAACTCAGCATCGCCGATCTTTTGGATTTTCGAATCCGGTAGCTCAATAGTGGCCTCCGATGAATTGGTGGTGGCGTTTTTCAGATCCGCGACTTTGCCAGCAATGGTCTTGACCCGCTCGCAGGAGCTGAGGAGTGAAATACATGTGAGGGCGAGTGCGAGGCGCTTCATGACAATAGGGTGCCCTCATATTGATGCTCTGTCTAGTTTCTGAGACGGGAAAGCCGGTTTGAAGGTCCGGGCCCAAGCGAGGAATCATGTCGCGGACTGGAGACTAATCTTTCTGGAAGTCGATCGCGGACAGATTCTTTTCCGCGGGATCCAGCTGATGAACCGCTTTCCAGCTCTCGTGTGAGGCAGTGATTTCTCTCTTTCCGATGACCAGGCCTTCGAGCGAATAGCTGCCGTCCGGCCTGGTGTGGGTAAAATGGGTTGGGCCGCTTTGTAGAAGGACACCTCCGATTCCTTTCCCATTTTTATCAACGACCTTGCCGGAAATCGTCATCGTCCCCGGCTTTTTAGCGACAGTTTCCGCCAGCCATTCGCGCAGTTTTACCGTGGAGGGCCTGTTTTCCAAAAACATGGTATCAGTATGTGCGCCGAGATCCGATGAGGCATAAGTCACCGGGAAGGCAAGTTTTTCAAAGAGGATGCGGAGATCTTTTTCGTCTCCGTTATCAGTATGGAATGTCGGGCGGCCTTTGATACGTGGTCCGCGTTCGGCGAGCGCTGTTTCGAAACTGGCGCCCCCGTAGCCGTCACCATCAAAGTGCTGGCATGAATGAAATGCCAGCCATACATCCGCCACCCGGTCATCCCGCAGCCCGATGTAGCCACAGGCCACGGCGCCGCGGGAAAATCCAGTTAAAATCACCGCGGAGGGATCTCCTCTGTAGTTCGCGGAAACATGGTTCACCAGATCGATGGCGTAGCGGGCAGTGGCATCGGGATCGCCCCAGCCATTGAGTGCCTGGGTTTTCCCGGAAAAGTCCACAAACGGAGCATTGACCCAGATGTAGCCCTTTCCTTCCGACATTCCATAGCCCATCCGGGAACCTTCCGGGCTGCCAATCGAATGGCAGGGCGGGGAAAGCCAGCGATTTCCAGCGTATTCGACAATGATCGGATAGCGTTTCCCTGGCTTCCAGTCGGTGGGCAGGTAAAGAGCATGATATAGTTCTGTGTTCTGGAACTGTGGCAACTGATCCCTGACACGGCGGCCCGCGGCAGGCGATTCCGCCGTCATATCCGGGACATCCAAGCGCTGGAAATCCGGCGGGGCGGAAGCCGTTTCCGATGTTTTGCCCCTCAAGGAAATGGGTGACATTTCCAGCGCTGCACCGGATGAATTTTTACCGAGCGAAACCCGGAGGTAGCGGATCTCCGACGAATCGATTTTCCCTACCAAGCCGCCTTTCCAGCGCTGCTGGAGATCAATACTGAAGAGTCTGCTTTCGCCCGGCGAGAGGCTTGCGGAATCAACGGGTGCGTCCCAACCAGGTGCACCTACCGCCCAGAATGCCAGATCGATTTCAGCTTCTCCGATATTTCGGAAAGTCGCTTCGATGAAGCGCCGCCGGGAAAGATCCCGAGAGTTCTGGGGGAGATTGATCAGCAGGGAAGGGAAGCTGAAGGCATCGCTGGAACGCCCGATCTTCAGCAAGGTTTTACCATCGCCGACTGGCTCCGCCCGGGTGCCCTCGAAGAAAAGCTCCTCAGGGCTGATTTCCGAAATCCATGCTTCCTGCGCAAGCGCTAGAAAACTCCAGATTGCGGAAAGAAATATGAATCTGAGAAACCGGCCCGAAGCGCAGAATGTCATTTCTTTGCCTTATTTTTCTTGGATTTCCCCTGTCCGATGATCTCGCCGGTGCTGTAATCCAGCTGCTTTCCTACATACGGGTATTCGTCAAAAACGTCACCGGTTCCCAGCATTCGGGGGTCTTTCTGCTCAGTGAGCTGACGCTCCATCCTATCGCGGAGTTTCTTGATCGTGGGTTGATATTCTGGGTCTTTCGCCAGGTTATCCAGATTGTGCGGATCTTTGCGAATCTGGTAGAGCTCCTCCTCAGGGCGCATGCCAAAGGACATTTCATAAAATTTGTAGTCCGCATCGCCGGGTTTCAATGCCGTGAGGTAGTCCTTCGTGGGTGAACCATCGGTATTTCTCCAGCCGAATTCCGGGTTCCCCGCAGGCCAGCGATCCGACTTGATGTTATGGACATAGAAAAAATCCTTCGTGCGGATCGCACGCACCGGATAGGAGAGATCCGTTCCGTCTTCGTTGGCGGTGCCGATGTCGTGGCGCTCTTTGCCGAGGAGGACGTGATCCCGCTCAGGATCAATCTGACCTGATTTTTCTGACTTCAGGACATCGAGGAAGCTTTTACCCGTCATTTGCTCATGGGGCCTCAGTCCGACTGCTTCCATAATGGTCGGAGCAACGTCCGGGAAATTGACAAAGTCTTCGATCACGCGGCCGGGTTGGATCACGCCTTTCCAGTAGGCAATCATCGGCACGTGCACGCCTTCTTCGTAGAGCTGGCCTTTTACTCGCGGAAAGGGCATCCCGTGGTCCGAAGTGACCAGGATGAGCGTATTGTCGAGCATGCCGCGCTCCTCGAGTGCCTGGATAGCTTTGCCCAATTGGGTATCGACCCATTTGACCTCGAGTGCGTAATCGAGAATATCGCCGCGGACGATTTCGTTGTCCGGCAGGAATGGCGGGACCTCCGCGTCTTCGAGCTTCATCCCGGCCTTTTTCCAGGAACCTTTCTCGTAGGCACGATGTGGCTCATAGGTTCCGAACCAGAAGCAGAATGGTTTTTCCGCCGGTTTCCCATCGAGAAATTTCTCGAAGTTTGCCGCATAATTGATCGGGTGCATCCCTTTGTAGGGAGGCGTGAGGGTCTCCTCATTGTAGGCTGGGCCAGCGGGATTTATTTCTCCTTCGAAGGTGCCGGGACCCCAGCCTTTGCCGGTATGGCCCACGTGGAATCCTTCTTCCATCAGCAGATGCGGATACCATTTGAATTCTCCCGGGAAATGGGGGAAATGGTTGCCTGCCTCTTTGAGCTGCCAGCTATACATGCCGGTCACGAGGCAGGCACGGGCCGGTGCGCATTTCGGATTGCAGTTGTAGGCGTTCTGAAAGATTGCTCCCTCTTTCGCCAGCCGATCGAAGGCGGGCGTCTCAATCATTTTGCCGCCGTAGGCTCCGAAGGTGATCATCGAGGCATCATCGGCGATGCAGAACAAAATGTTCGGTTGCTCCGCAGCTGGGACCAAGGGCGCAATGAACAAAAGGCCGAGAGCTGAAAAGGCTGTTGGGAGAAATTTGCTGGATTTCATGGCTATTCTTACGAGGGAATGATGAGCAATTGTGCAAAAACGGATGTTATTTCAGCGTTTGGAGGTCACGGGTTGGCTTGATGGTAGGATCGGGCTCGGCATCGACATAGTTGGGCGGCTTTTTGAAGTTGGGCACCTTGATGGATTTCCGCTCTTTCGGCACCCATTTTCTCATTTCCGCGACGATTTCCGCATATTCCGGCTCACGAACTAGGTTTTTCCATTCGTTCTCATCCTTGCTGAGATCATAAAGCTCTTCCGTCCCGGAAAGGTAACTGATGTAGTGCCAGCGCTTGCCTAGCACGGAGGTCCCGCTGTTTGAGACGGTGACGCCGGGGTATTCCCACTCAGCATCGGGATTGCTGAGCAATGGTGAAAAATCACGGCCGTCCAGCTCTTTTTCCGGCAGTCCACAGAGGCTGATAAGCGTCGGATACATATCGATGAGGGAGACCGGAGCCTTGCAGTAGCTCTGCCCTTTTTTGCCGGGCATGCGGACAAAAAACGGAGGCTTCACGGCGCGGGTCCAAAGGGTATTTTTCAGATAACGTTCCTTTTCGCCAAGATGCCAGCCGTGGTCTCCCCAGATCATCACGATAGTGTTATCGGCTTTGCCGCTTTTCTCCAGAGCATCGAAAACAATCCCGAGGCAGGCATCCACGTAGGCAATGTTTGCGAGATAGGCACGGACGGCGTCTTTTTCCAGGCCATGCTTTTTCACCCAGAGGTAATCCGCGGAGGGTCCGAATGCCTGCTTGCCACCGGGGGTGAGGATGTCGGCGAGATCGCCATCGGTAACTGGCGGCAGCTGGATGGTCTCGGGATCGAATTTATCGAAAAACTCTTTGGGAACGAACCACGGGAGGTGCGGTTTGATAAAGCCGACCGCCATGAAAAACGGTTTGTCCGAGGGTTTGGAAAGCTCCTGGCGGGCCCAATCGGCCACGCGGTAGTCCACGGTTTCTTCAAAAGTGCTCTTCGTCGGGCCCCAGCTTAGCTTTGCTGCCTTGTCCTTGTATTCAGGTTTGCTCTCACCCCGGATGGTTCCGGAGCTACTGGTGAGGAATTTCTTGTCCGGTCCGTCTTTGACTCCACGGCGGGAGTCCGCATAGGTGTCAAAGGCCCAGTGGCCGAAGTCGACGCTGACTTCCGTGGCATGCTTGTGGAAAATTTTGCCATTGGAGAGGGTATGATAGCCGTTTTTCGAGAAATACTCAGGTAGCGTGGCGTGGGTTTTCACCAGATCCGAATAAATCATATTTGTTGCATTTCCGTAGACTCCGGTGCGGTTCGGCATGAAGCCAGAGAGGACG
Organism: Luteolibacter algae; assembly: GCF_042683045.1. Taxonomy (NCBI): domain Bacteria; kingdom Pseudomonadati; phylum Verrucomicrobiota; class Verrucomicrobiia; order Verrucomicrobiales; family Verrucomicrobiaceae; genus Luteolibacter; species Luteolibacter algae. The sequence goes on from NZ_JBHUIT010000001.1 coordinate 94,208, forward strand.
GCGGAGCGGGACGGGCCGCAGATAGGGGCGGCACAAACAGCGTTTTCAAAGATTACCGATCCTTCCTTGCAGAATTTATCCAGGTTCGGGGTAAGTGACTGCGGGTGGCCGCGCAATGGCCCGACCCAGTCATTTAGGTCATCGATCGCGATGAAAAGAACATTGGGTTTTTCCACGGCGCCTGCGAAGGAGCTCAAGCACAGAAGGGTTAATAGGACGATATTTTTCATGTTTCAGTCAGATTTGCGTCATATTCAAAAGAGGTTATTCGGAATACACGACTATTTATTTTGTTAACAATGTCGCGGCGTCCGTTGACAAACGGCAAGGGCTGAATCTGTCAAAAAATCAACAGACATCCGGCGAGTTGTTTTTACTTCTACGAAACTACCGATCAGTAATTGGTCGGGAGAGGACCGATTCCTGATTTATTTTGTAATTTGAAATAATCCCCATCGTTCCGGGTATCCTCTTCCTCAAATACCGCGTTAACACCATGATTCGAAATTTCCTTAGCAGTCTGATATTTGTGGCATCCTGCTCGTTGCTGACCGCCGCGCCCCAGCCAAATGTCATTTTTATTGTATGCGATGATCTGAACGACTCCATCGAGCATTTCGGCGGGCATCCGCAGGCAAAAACGCCGAACATGGACCGGCTCGCGGCAACAGGAGTCCGCTTCCAGCGAGCATATTCCAATGCTCCGATATGTGGTCCTTCCCGCGCTAGCTTTATGACAGGGATTTATCCAGCGACCTCCGGGAACTACGGTTTCGACAAATGGTGGGACAATCCGACGCTCGCAAATTCCAAGACGATCATGGAATTTTTCCAGGAGAATGGTTACCACACCGCCGGCACGGGAAAAATGATGCATGATGTGCGGCCGGAGGAGTGGATGGAATTCGGGAATACCGTCAGCTACGGCCCGTTTGCCCACGATGGGACCGATTTTGTTCCCGTGCCCTCGGTTCCGGAACCGTTCAGAAAACTCGGCCTGCTGGATGGATCCTTTGGACCGCTCTCGGATGTGCCGTTCGGCGGGAAAGATGGGAAAGGCTGGTCGCTGAGTCGCAAGCTGGGTGTCATGCACTATGTTTCGGAAGAGGATCGTGAGGCGACTCCGGATGAGGCAAACGCCAAATGGGCGGCTGATTTCCTGAAAAATTATCCAAAGGGCGATAAGCGGAAGCCGTTTTTCCTGGGAGTGGGTTTTGTGCGCCCGCACACGCCGATGGTAGCGCCGAAAAAGTTTTTCGATATGTTCCCGCTTGATTCCATCCAGACGGTGAAGCGCTTGAAGGGGGATGCGGATGACACGCATTATGCGGAAGTCATGGCGCCGTTGAATGTGGGCCCACGGGCCTATAAGGCGCTCATCGAAAGCTATGGCTCGGAGGAAGCCGGGCTGAAGGTGCTGACGCAGGCTTATCTGGCATGTGTGGCCGCTGTCGATGAGTGCGTGGGGGAAGTGCTCGATGCGCTGGAGGAAAGCGGGATGGCAGAAAATACCATCGTTATCGTGACGAGCGACCACGGTTACAGCCTGGGTCAGAAAAATTATTGCTATAAAAATTCCCTCTGGGAGGAAAGCACGCGGGTGCCGATGATTGTGCGCGCTCCGGGAATGGGTCAGCCGGGGACAGATGCCAAGCATCCGGTTTCCTTGATCGATATTTATCCAACGCTGGTGGATCTCTGTGGTCTCAAGGGCGATACGAGGAAAAATGAGAAAGGGCATGCCCTTGAGGGCTACAGTTTCCGCCCCTTTATCGAGAATCCGGTATCCGGGAAATGGGAGGGGCCGGAGGGTGCGCTGTCCGTTGTCACCAGCGGCAAACCGGTGAATGGCTCGAATCATCAATGGAGCCTCCGCACAAGCAAGTGGCGCTATATTCTCTACGCTAACGGCAAGGAAGAGTTATACAATCACGATGCCGATCCGTCCGAATGGAAAAACCTCGCCGACTCCCCGGAGCATGCTGCGATTAAGGAATCTTTGCTGAAGCAACTGACCGAACTCCGGGGGACGGTGGCTCCTCCGGCAGAGGAGTGGGATTGGTTCAAGGCAATGGATACGAATCGAAACAACAGGGTTCCAGAAAAGGAATGGCTGGCATGGTCCAAGCAATCCGATGCGAACAACGGTAGAAAATACGATGAGGCAGAAAGCAAAAAGCGCTTTGCCAGGCTCGATGCGAACAAGGATGGAGCGCTAACGCGCAAAGAAGTGGAGACTTCCAAGAAGAAGTAGGCAAGCGGAGCCACCCGGAGAAATTGCTGCAATGTCCTCACCTTCCGGGGTGAGGACATTTTTTGCAAAGGGATCAATCGTGGAAGGTTCCTCCGCCGCTTTCGGCCATGCTGTCATTGGTATAGCGGTGGATTTCCGGCTTGCCTTCTCCACGTGCTTTTTTGATCTCCAATTCCCAGACTTTCCGGAGCTTTTCGAGCTGACCCGAGTGAGCTGGATCCGCCGCGAGGTTGGTGGTCTCATCAGGATCTTTGGCGAGGTGATAAAGCTCCTCATAAACCGCCGGCTCGCCATTGAGCGGCCCCTCGACGTAGGTGCGATACAGGGCGATGTCGGGATCGTGGACTGCGTATAACATCGAGTTGATGTTCATTCCCACAAGCTTGGCTGCGCTTTCTTTCGCCGAGGCTCTCATGTTCTGATTTTTGTAATAGCGGATGTATTTCCACTCTTTGTCCTGAACGGATTCACAGCGTGGATTGCCGAATTGGGTGGACCACAGATTTTCCGTATAAAGATGTTCACGCACGGAGCCGACCTTTCCTTCAAGCAACGGCTTGAGCGATTTTCCCTGGAAGGTTTCCGGAGCTTCGATCCCTGCGAAATCCAGCATGGTCGGCGCGATATCGATGCTCTGGACCAGTTCACCGGAGGTTCTCTTTTCGCCCGTGGATTTGTCTTTGGGATTGTAGATGATAAGCGGGACATGCGTGCAGACCTCATAGCAAAGTGCTTTGCCACCCAGGCCGAACTCGCCCCACATCAGGCCGTGATCTGAGCTGAGGACGATGATGGTGTTTTCCGCCAGTCCTTTCTTCTCAAGGGTTCTGCGGAGGTTGCCGACCATCTTGTCGATGCCGGTGACTGTTTGCATGGAGCGGATCATCATTTCCCGCAGGGTCTGCTCTTCGGACACCATGTTGTAGCCGGATTGTCTCTCTTCCGGAAAGTGGATGTCCGCAGGCAGTTTTGGCTCCCGGATCGAGTCCCACGTTACAAAGTTCCGAGGAAACGGGATGTCTTTATCGCGGTAAAGCGAGCGATAGATTTCCGGGTCGCTTTCCTTTTGCTTCATTTCCTTCACTGCGGCTCCGTGCGGGACATTGAGACAGATGCTCAGGCAAAAAGGCTTGCGATCCGGACGCTCGTCGAGGAAATGCCGGGCGCCTTGCAGAGTATGTTCGTTGGCCAGGAAATCCTGGATTCCCTCATCGAGGATTTCCACTTCGGTATCGGCCTTGGCACCTTTGAAAATATCATTCGCGAGCTTTGAATAAAAGCGGATGTGTCCGTGCCCGGCATACCAGTAATCGAAGGATTTCTCCATCACTCCGCTCTCATAGCCGCCTTTGCCGATAGGTGCGTGATTTTTGCCGATGTAGCCGGTGTAATAGCCGTTTTTTCGCATCACGACAGGATAGGATTGCTCCCATGCTGCTTCGGAAACGCTCGTTCCCGAGTTGAAGTTCACCCCGTGTTTCCGCTCGAATTGGCTGAGGAGAATTGAGACGCGGCTTGGGGTGCAGATGGCGCTGGTGACGTGGGCATTTCCAAAAAGGACGCCTTCAGCGGCGAGTTTATCGATCTCCGGAGTCTGGATGATCTCGTTGCCGGTGCAGCCAAGCTGGTCGTAACGTTGGTCATCGGTGAGGATGAATACGAAATTCGGGCGGGTGATGGGCTCCGGTGCCTGCGACCAGGCATGGTGGGAAGAGTTGAGGAAAACTGCTGCTGCGAGCAGTGACAAGCGTGGGATGGACATGGGAGTGGATTTTCAGGGATCGAAGGTGTGGAGGTTACTTGGTCTCCGCTGCGCGTTCTTTGGCGACGTTTTCTTTGTGTGGATCGCTCCACAATGGCTCAATGTTTTTCGCATTCCATTTTTCGTATAGTGCCTGCATGCGATCAATGACTTCAGGGTGGCCTTTCGCGGTATTGTGGGACTCGCTGAGATCCGCCTCAAGATTGTAGAGCTCTTGGCGATCCGACCAACCGGGCTTCACCATTTTGTCTTTCCTCTGACGCACGGCATAGTCCCAGCCGCCGGCGACGCGCCAGAACAGCACGTCATGTGGTGCTCCGGAGTCCTCTCCGGTGACAAACGGGAGGAGGTTCACACCTTCCGTGTCATCAAGGGAAGCACCGGCAAGAGCCAGCGCGGTCGCGTGGATATCCAGCGAGCTGACCGGATGTTCGTAAGTGATGTTTTCCGGGATGTGGCCCGGCCATGATGCCGTGAACGGGACGCGCACACCACCCTCGAAGGTGTAGCCTTTATGTCCGTTGAGGGGTTGGTTGTCCGCTGGGCCGGTGCGCCCGCCGTTGTCGCTCAGGAAGAAGACCAGGGTTTCCTTTTCCTGGTTCGTGGCTTTCAGCTCCGCCATCACCTTGCCGATTGCGTCATCCATCGCGCTGATCATCGCCGCGTAGGTTTTGCGATTGCCTGTCAGGTTCGGGAAGCGATCAAGGTATTCCTGCGTTGCCTGATCCGGTGCGTGGGGAGCATTGAACGATAAAAACAGGAACCACGGCTTGCCCTTGTGGCGTTGGACGAAGTCCACCGCTTCGTCACCGAAAGTGTCCGTGAGGTAGGTGATGGATTCCGGGTCTACGGCTTCCTCGTTCCGATAGATCGGCGCACCCTCTTTTCCGGGCTGTCCGAAGTAGTTATATCCGCCGCCGAGAAAACCGAAAAATTCATCGAATCCACGGTTGAGCGGCTTGAACTGGTCTGCGACGCCCAGGTGCCATTTTCCAATGAGTCCGGTGGTGTAACCTACCTCTTTCAATCTGGCGGGGAGCAAAATCTCACTTGTCGGAATGCCGTCGTTGTTCGTCTCGGACGCTTCCTGCGGATTGTGTTCGTGGCCAAAACGCTGCTGGTAACGTCCTGCCATAATCGCCGCTCTTGATGGGCTGCAATATGGGTGAGTGACATACCCTGATTCAAATTTCACTCCCGCCTTTGCGATGGCATCGATGTGTGGAGTAGGGATGTCCTTACTGCCATTGAAGCCCACATCGGCGAAGCCCAGATCATCGGCAAGTATAAGCAAGACGTTGGGTTGCTCACGTTTATCCTCCGCAGAGGCATGGATTATCAGAAAGGAGGTGAGGAGAATTTTCAGGGAGAATAGGGAAATTTTCTTCATGTAATTAGGAATTGATGTTCGCTGATAATAACGCCCCCGCGAGGCCGGAAGGTGATGCGGATATGAAAAGCCAGATGGAGGTTGTATGACAGCTTTTGTGGTCTTTTGCTACGCTAGAGATGGCGGATTTGTTTCCGGGATCATGGCAAATCTTCGAACGGATGCGCCGTGGCGGGATTGGGTTTTTCATTGACCCTCCACAGCTTTACTTGGTGGTATGGGTCAAACGGTAAATTGTCAGCATTCTCATTGTCGAGTGTTGAGCCGTTTTCCAAATCCCAATAACTCCCATTACCCATGAAAAATACCCCATCAGCCCGTTACCTTTTCCCGGTCCTTGCCTCGTGCTCCATTTTGGCGAGCCATGCCGCCACATTGACAATCGATGGTCTGGAAGTCCGCAGTAATACCACCAATAACAACGAGAATGCTTTCGCAACTTCTCCGGCCTCATTGGATCTCAATGCGACGGAACCCGCAACGGGCTCAACCACAAGCTTTTCCACCGTGACATGGAACAATCTCGATCTCGACGGTATTGGCGGAAATGACGACATTCTCACCTTTGATCTCAATATCGATGGCGGCTCGAACAATGTGACCTGGGGCGGGCTTGGATTCGGAGCCAGTGGAGCATTGGGAGCTGGCGAGACCATCACCTTTACGGTCAGTAACGTATCGGTGAGTGGCGGGGCTGCCGGATCAATCATCGCCACCTTCGACGGGTTCACCCGGGGTGGATATATTTCCTACGGATCAGATATCGATCGGGTTGGATCAGTGGATATCAACGGAGAAACCGTTTCGGTAAATGCGATGTCTACCGGGACAGCATTCCAAAGCGAGGTCAATGAAAGCAGTGTGTTTCAACTCACTGATTCTGTCGTTTTTAGTAACGCGGACATGACCTCGGGTGCCGCCCAAGCGCGCAGACTGGATCTCCAGTTCAATACAGAAACTGTTCCGGAGCCATCAGTGGCTCTACTGTCCGCTCTAGGCCTACTCGCCTTGGCTAGACGCCGCCGCTAACCTTCACAGTTGTAAAATATCAATCGCCAGAAGACCTCCCGGGCAGGGAGGTCTTTTTTTTGGGAGAAGGAATGGTAGCTGACTAAGAATAACGGACCGCATTCACGAGAAATTATACGCATCCATGTCGAAGACGACGGTGACGTCCTCGGGGAGGGTGGTTTTTTGGAGGATGGTCTGGACGTGATTGGTGAGAGGGCGGGCTTTGTGGGAGCGGAGTGTGATCTGGAAGCGGAATTGGTCGTGGGAGCGGATGAGTGGACTAGGGAGGACTTCGCCCAGCGTGACACCTTCCGGGAGCCTTTCCTTGAGGCGGAGGTGAAGTGTCTGGAGGGTGAATTCCGCACGCCGCTCGTGGGTGGAGCGGGCGGTTAGGACTCCACAATGGCCGAAGGGCGGGAAGTGGAACTGGCGGCGCATTTCCATTTCCTGTTCCGCGTAGCCATCGAAATCGTGCTTGCGGGCAAACTGGATGCTTGGTGAATGTGGGGTGAAGGTCTGGACGATGACTTCCCCCTCCAGTTCGCCCCGTCCCGCCCGCCCGGCGACTTGCGTTATGAGTTGGAAGGTGCGCTCGCCGGCGCGGAAATCCGGGATATGCAGGCCCAGATCCGCATTAAGAATCCCAACCAGGGTGACGTTGGGGAAATGGAGGCCCTTGGCGATCATCTGGGTGCCGATGAGGATGTCGATTTTGTGGGATTTGAAGTTTTTCAGGATATCCCGAAGGGCATTTTTGCGGCGCATGGCATCGGCATCAATCCGGGCGAAGCGTGCCTCCGGAAGGACTTTCCGCAGCACTTCCTCGACCTTTTGTGTGCCGTAGCCCTGGAGCGCGATTCCAGGGTTTTTACATTCCGGACATTTGCGCGGGACGATGGATTGGTGGCCGCAAACATGGCAGACGAGACGCTCATCCGTGCGGTGGTAGGTGAGGGCCACCGCGCAGTGCGGGCAGGTGCAGACGTGTCCGCAGGAATGGCACTGAAGAGAGCGGGCGAAACCACGGCGGTTTAGGAAAAGGATGGATTGCTCGCCTTTTGCCAGCCTTTGCTCCAAGGCGTTCCGCAGTCTGTCTGAAAGGATGGCGACCTGGCCTTTTTGCTTTTGGGCTTCCAGGCGCATATCGATCACGCGGACGAGGGGCATCGAATGTGCGTCCGCGCGTTTGTCGAGGCGGAGGACCTGGTATTTGCCCGTGAGAGTATTTTGCCAAGACTCCAGCGAGGGTGTGGCAGAGCCTAGCACGATGACGCAAGGCTCGAAGGCCGCGCGAAGGACTGATACATCCCGGGCGTGGTAGCGGGGCGGGTTTTCCTGCTTGTAGGAGGACTCGTGTTCCTCATCGACAATGATCAGGCCCAGATCCGGAAGTGGCGCGAAGACTGCGGATCGTGCGCCGATGACGATGCGCGCCTTACCGGTGCGAATGCGATGCCATTCATCAAAACGCTCGCCTTGGGAGAGATTCGAGTGGAGGACGGCGACTTGATCATTGAGCTGGGAGAAACGGGCTTTGAAGCGGCGGACCGTTTGAGGGGTCAGAGCGATTTCCGGGACGAGAACCAGAACGGTTTTGCCGAGATCCAGCGTGGCCTGGGCGGACTGGAGGTAGACCTCTGTTTTGCCGGAGCCGGTGACACCCAGCAGCAAGAAAGGTTTTGGAGCGGTCTCCCGTTTTTGATGATCTGACGGCGGATTATCGCCGGGAAGGTCATCAATGCCGTCACGCTCCATGGTGGCCAGTGCTTTGCTTATATAGTCGAAGGCTTCCTGTTGTTGATCGTTCAGAAGCAAAGGCTTGCTTGCCACGATGGTTTCAGCTGCTTCCGGATCGCGACGGACTTCCTCTGTGGAAATAGTGATGAGGCCTTTCGTCGCCAGGCTTTTGAGAGAAGGTGCGGAGCCTTCTCCCAGGTCGGTGGTGGGGAGAGTCCGGTTCTCAGCGGCGAGCAGCAGGGTTAGGATGAGGTATTGTTTGGGCGCCCGTTTTTCGAGTGCCGCCAACTCCCCAACGGCGATGTTCTCCTTGGCGATGGCTATCCGGCGGGTTTTTGCGGAATTATCCTCTGTGCGAACCGCTTCCGGTAGAATCGAACGGATGACGGACTCCAGGCTCGAGCCGTAGTAGTTCGAGATCCAGCGGGCGATTTTCAGGAGCACCGGCGTGATTAGAGGTTCGGGATCGATCAGTGATTTCAACTCACGGACGGCGAACTCGGATTGCTCGGGAGGCGGCATGACGGCAAGAACCGTGCCAGAGGTGGTTTTCTGGCGTATTGGCACGCGCACGCGGCATCCCTCAACAACCGGCAGGTCGGCGGGAATGGCATAGTCGAAGACAAGCTCTGAGGGGCCGTCGATAAGGACGCGGGCGATCACTTGCGGGATGCTGCGTGTTTGATATGCAAAATCAAATTTCAAATCCCCATGGGGTGCAGATGGTTTCGGGCAGAGGGCATTTGCAACCGGGGAATCCCGATTCCAAGCCGTTTTATGGAGTTGTGAAAAGTTCCGCCTGAAGGGATGGTTCCGGCATGTTGCCGGAGATTTTGACAAGTGTGCCTGGAGAAAAGTCCTTGGAGCTGGGGAAGAGGCTGGCCGGGGTGGAGTGCCGGAACACCACGTTTTTGAGCGGAGATTGGCCGATTTTCTGGGAGCGTGCGGAGGGGGTGAATGTTTGGGATGCGGATGGGAATCGGTTTCTGGATATGACCAGTGGGTTCGGCGTGGCAGGAGAGGGCTACGGATTCACCGGCGAAGCGTTGCGCAGGCAGAGCGCGACGCTGATGCACGCCATGGGAGATGTGCACCCGGCCCGGGTGAAAGTGGAGCTGTGCGAGGCGTTATCCGAGATGACTTTCGAGAAGTGGGAAGGCCGGAAGGGGAAATGCTTGTTCGGGAACTCCGGGTTCGAGGCTGTCGAAGCGGCGCTGAAAACCGCTGTGGTTGCGACTGGACGCAGCGGAATCTTGTCGTTTGAGGGCGGCTATCACGGGTTAGGCTACGGAGCATTGCTCGGGGCAGGAATCGGCTGGTTCCGAGAGCCTTTCGACGGGCAGCTGGCACGTGTTACCGAGCGGTTGTATTTTCCGAAAAATTCTGAAGATATGGAGGTTTTCCGTAAGCAGCTCGCCCAGGTGGATGGGAGCGGAATCGGGGCCGTATTGGTCGAGCCAATTCAAGGACGTGGGGGAATACACGTGCCACCGGAAGGATTTTTGAAAGCGTTGCGGGCATGGTGTAACGAGGTGGGTGCCGTGCTGGTTTTCGATGAAATATACACCGGATTCTGGCGCAGCGGAAAGATGTTTGCCTGCGAATGGGAAGGTGTGGTGCCGGATCTGATTTGCCTTGGGAAAGCACTGAGCGGGGGATTCCCGATTTCAGTTTGCGTTGGAAAAGCGGAGGTGATGGATCGCTGGCCGGTAAGCGGCGGAGAGGCCTTGCATACCAGCACGTTTTTGGGAAATCCAATGGGTTGTGCGATGGGGATGGAGGCGCTGCGCCGTTATAGGCAAGCGGAGATCGAGAACATGGTCACGGAGGCTGGCGAGAGGTTGGGGCAGGCTTTGGATCCCTTGCTTGAGCTGGGTTTTGTGACAGAAATAAGAGGCCGTGGGCTGATGCTGGGAATCCAGGCCGATAGCGGCGAGCGGGTGATAGATGTTGTGAAAAGGATGCTCCGTGCGGGAGTGATCGCCCTACCGGATGGGCCTTCTGGCGATGTCCTGGCATTGACACCACCATTCTCCGTGACAGCGGATGAGATTGATTTTTCCGTCGAAAGCGTGAAAGCAGCGCTGCTGGGTGTCTAGGGAGGTGAGAGAAAAGGGATGTAGGGCGGTTTGAGAGTTGCTGATTGCTTGGCTCAGTTTCAAGATGTGGCTGTGCCAGTTATCCATGTATTGCCCGATATTTTAGCCAGCCAGGTTGCGGCAGGTGAAGTCGTGGAGCGGCCGTCGAGCGTCGTCAAAGAACTAGTGGAAAACAGTCTGGATGCGGGCGCGCGTGAGGTGATGGTGGATATAGAGAAGGGTGGGGCAAATCTCATACGGGTAAGCGATGATGGCTGTGGTATGGCACGGGAAGATGCGATGCTTTCACTGGAGAGGCATGCCACCAGTAAGCTACGGACCTCGGCGGATCTAGGAAGTATCATGACGCTAGGTTTCCGCGGAGAGGCTGTGCCGAGTATAGCCAGTGTGGCGAAATTCCGGCTGACCACACGGCGGAGCGAAGATCTTACCGGCACGGAAATCGTTGTGGATGGAGGGAAGCTCCTGGATGTCCGGGATGCAGGTGGAGCGCCCGGCACTGTTATCGAGGCGCGTAACTTGTTCTACAATATGCCGGCGCGCAGGAAATTTATGAGGGCGGATAGCACGGAATCCGCCCATGTGGAGCAGCAAATGCGGCTGCACGCCCTCGCAGCTCCGGGAGTGAGGTTTCGTTTCCGGAAGGATGACCGGTTGATTTTTGATCTCCCCGGCGTGGCTAGAACTATTGATCGCGTCCGACAGTTGGTGGGCAACGAAATGGGGGGAGAGCTTGTAACTGTGCCCGAGAGCATGGCTGCCGGGATGAGCGTGCTAGGCTTCATCCTGCCCGCGAAACACGCGCGAAAAGGCCGGCGTCACCAATTTATTTTCTTAAATGGCAGGCCCATCGAAGATGCCGCGATTTCCAAAGGCCTTGCCGAAGGTTTCCGCGGAAATCTGCAGGAAGGGCTGCATCCTGCTGCCTGGTTGTGGATGGAGATGGAACCGCAGTTAGTGGATGTCAACGTGCATCCGGCCAAAAAGGAAGTGAGATTCCGGAGACCTTTTGAAGTGAGAGACTTGGTATGCAGGGCTGTGATGCAGTGCTTGCGTCCCGCCCGGGTGGAGGTTGCTCCTTCTGAAATTACCTTCACATCAAAGATCGCGACGAATTTTTCGCAGGCACAGGATGTCATTTCACCGGAGCCGGTCACGCGGAGTGGGCCGACTTTCCATCAGGTCCAGCCATCGCTCGAAGTGAAAGCTATCGATGCCGTGCCGGGCGCCAAGCGCACGAAGGTCCCTGATTTTCGACTTATCGGAATGCTTCAGGAGCGCTACGTCATTCTGGAAAGTGCGGATGGGTTGGTGCTTTTCGATCCCAAGGCCGCGCGTGAGCGAATTATTTTCGAGCAGCTTTCAAAGGGACGTGCCAGCGGGCTGGAAACCCAGCATCTCCTGGTTCCTATACTCATTGAGGTGGAGCCACGGGATCTGGACCTGCTGCTGCGTGAGCGGATGGCGTTGATGGAGACTGGGATGGAGATCGAGGCTTTCGGAGGCAATACTCTGCAAATCAGTAGCTTGCCCCAATGCGTCGGAAACGAGGATCCACAGAAATACCTGGATGAAATTTTAGAAGAAATCCTTCACGGCGCAGGGACCGCAGGTAAATTTGCCTTCGAGCGACTGACGCGGATCCTCGCTAACAAGGCTGCTCGAAGAGTGATGCCAAGACTTTCCGAAGTGCAGGCACTTCTCGAAGAGTTATTTCAGTGCGATCTTCCTTATTGTGCTGCAGACGGCCGCCCGACGCTTACGGAATACAATCGCAAAGATATCGACCGACGGTTCGGAGTTGGACGGGCCTGAAATAGATGTCTCCCACTTTTCTAAAAACTACTTTCTGGAAGCGTTCAAAATTTCTCAAAATAGTTTGAATTTGCTGACATTTTGGAATAATTTCGCATCACTTCAGTTAAAGTTTTATGTAAAAAGGCTTTAGTTTGCCGGAAATAAAGAGCTCATGGCTGCTTTTAGGGGCGCATAAGTCGTTGATTTTCAATTGTGGGAGTAGTGCGACATCTTTTTACGGAAAATGTTCAAAAAAAGATAAAAAAATCTTGAGGTGATTCCATAAAAATTTAAGATGTCTTCACTTTCAAGTTATCGGCACGTCTCCGTGCATCCCCTAAATCGCGATGAACACTTCAATCACATTCTCCGGCTTTCTCGGCCTGGCCCTCTCGGGAGTGGTGATGGGTATGTCTCTCTCAGAGCGGTTGGAGGTGACCCACGAGGCGTTTCTGGAAGATAGGCGCGAGGCTTTGTCCGGTCTTTCTGATCCCTTCGGTGTTCCTGAGGCGGCGAGAGTCGTATTGGAGAATCCGAAAGATGCTTTCCGGAGTGAATATGCGTGGAAGAGGAATGTAGTCACAACGGTTTTTTGGATTGGTGAGCAGCCCACGCAGAACAATCCCACTCCGAATGATAAGAGTGCGTGGGATCAGAACTGGCAGCTGAATTATGGTGGCTATGATGATCCGAATCAGCGCGAAGGATTTCTCCCGAAAAATTTTATCCCGAATCTGAATCCTTTTTACGTAGCTCTTCCATATAACGATATCGGAAAAGATTTTCGGCATCGCCCAGAGGCCGCACAGGTAATCCCGTGGTTCTGGGAGCGATATCAGGGAGAAGGGATTTCTGTCTGCAAAGGCCGCTGGATAGCGATCCATCACGACGGGCGTATCTGCTACGCCCAATGGGAGGATGTGGGCCCGTTTGAGACGGACCACTACCAATATGTTTTTGGAAATGAAAATGCGCGCTCCAACCGGAATGAAGGTGCGGGACTAGATATTAGTCCGGCAGTCCGCGACTACCTGAAGATGGGTAGCGGGGAGCGTGTGGAGTGGAAATTTGTAGAGGATTACGAGGTGCCGGAAGGTCCCTGGAAGTTCAATGGAATTGAGCCTCCTCTGCCAATTCATAGATAAGGATCACCCAAGACAACTGCTGTTACCAACCCCTAAACCCGAATTCATACGTAGATAAAATCGAAGTAAATTCATCACATTTCTCCAGGAAGCGCTTTGTCCCGAAAGAGCTTCCCGGTAGCCCGGATCGGGGTTCTGTCCCGAATTGGTATGGCTGTCACGTTAGCCGCGTGAAATCCCTGCCCTTGCCCGATCCGGGTTGCCCGCCTCTCAACGAACGTCCCATTCGATGGGTTTCAGGCGGGGTTTTGAGATACACCCCCAAAACAACCAGCCATGAAAACAACCAGCCACCCGGCTGCCTTAAAGGTAGTCACCCTTGCCTCGTGCGCACTTGCCGCATGGTCCCCGCTAGCTATTGCCGGAAACGGAAATGGTAACAATGGAAACGGCAATGGAAATAGCAGTAGTAACGGAAATAGTAGTAATAGCAGCGATAGCGCGAACACCAATACCATCCCTGCAATTCCCGTAGGCTGGTTGACCGCATTCCCCACCGTGGTCCAAACTGGAACAAAGCCCACCTTGAGTTGGTCGATTACGTATCCATCGATTGTGAAAGACTATGTGGATATCATTCCGCCGGCAACGGTAGATCCCAAGGAGGAACTGGATGTGGAAGTGCGTGTATTGGGTAACGGAGTGACGGTTAGTTCCGGTTATTCGTACAATTTTGTAAACGCCGAGGCTCAGCTGAGTTTCAATGGAGGAAACTATCAAAGGATTTTTTATGGAACCAACTACCACGTAAATCCAAATACAGTTGTGTGGAGTAAGAAAAAGGTCCAGCCACATCAAACGCTTCGGTTCGGTGGTCGCTACTACTATAATGGATGGGGCACGACGTATACATCTTCCAAAGGCACACAAAATGTGCGGACTCTGGTAAATGGGGATATTCCTCCAACTAAAGTGCCAATGTATTCAGCGCCCAGCCTTGAGGATTTTATCAAGCCGTATCTGGATAAAGAGGGTCGGGTGAAAATCGGTCCAATGGATGTTATTGTCTTTATGGAGCTTACCCACTCGGATTATCAACAGTATGATCAGGGTTATGATCTTCAGGATATGGTTTTGCTCGTGACATTTACTTCCAATCAGCCGAAAAACAATAACGGACATGGAAATAACGTTGATGGGATAGATTCGAGTAATCCCGGGAAAGCGAATTTCATGGAATACGATACTGATCCGAACGTGGATGACGAGAGGTAAGCGCCTCTTTTCTCCGCATTGCGCGGGCTACTCACTTTTAAAACCTACAGCATCATGAAAACAAACCTTTTGCCTCTGCTGATCGCTTGTGGAGCTCTGACCTCTGCAGCGGCTCAAGAGCAAGGAACCAAGCCTGTTTACAGGGATGCTGAAACCCACGAGCAGATAGCGAAGAAATTACAGGTTTCTGCAGCGCATAATCCAATGGCCGCGTTGGCACCTTCCGAAGGGGAAGATCCGTCCCTGAAAAATCGGCCGGTCGATATCGTCAGCTCATCTGATGCCATCACGTTCAATGGCGTGACCACTCTGGTGCCGAAAAAGGCAATCATGCGGATCCCGGAATTCTATCAGGACAGGGTGAATAACCACACTCCGGGGGCACGAGTTGTCGGCTGGACGGAATTTTATACTCTCAACCGAGGCTGGATTACGACTGTGGAGGTTTCCCGTTCTCAAGCGGAAGGGAAGGTAGCTTTACCGGAAGGGCTTACCGAGAACCTTAAGAAAAACCGCAACCTGATTATTGCGACCTATTCGACCGGCCCGATTTCTCTATTGCCCTTGAAGGAAACCGGGGAAAAAGACCAAGCCCCCAACTAAAAAGCCGGCATGAAATTCCCAGAAATATCCACTGCCTGCCTTTTGGCACTACTCTCATTCTCTGCTGGAAAGGCAGAAAACGAAGATTTTCAGAATTTCATGCGGCAGGTTCAGCTGCCATACGATGGAAGCGAAGGGATTGTCTGGAACGTGCCGGTGGAATCTTCCGGTGAGCAGCTTTCGCCTCTTGAGATTAATCCCGGTGGTGCTCGCTTTGAGCTCCATACCGTGCTTTCGGATCCATTCAAAGGTTATCTTCTGGATACCAAATATGTCGGTGCGTATGTCCCGGTTGCCGAGGTTCAGATCCGCACGGAAGATCCTTATGAAACGATTCCCAGAACCCGGGCCGACCGTCCTTTTTATGTGCAAATCACAACAAATGGCATGCGCAATGGTGCTGATGATCCGGAAGCCTCGAAGAAGGTGAAGGTGCTTCACCACGTGCAATCCTACGGGATTGGCGGGGATGGCTCCGGTGTGGACCGCACCCAAGCGATCCTGCACGGACAGGGTTACATTGAGAGCAATGGAGAGCATACACTCAGCTACCTGGTGAGTTCGGTGCCTGGGGCCGATCGATCGAAGATCCGTGGAGAAGAAAGGTTTTCGGTTTATTCCCTGGAGGATTACCAGGCTCCGGAATCCCATCTGGACTCCCTGTTTGTTCAGATCTGGCCGGTTGCGGATGGGCAAATTACGGGGATCGAGCAAGGGCAGTTGATAAAATTCGAAGCTCCTCCAATCAATATATCGGTAAATGATATCTATCCCAGTGCCACGATCTATGCCCAGGTTTACCAAGGTGATCAAAATCTCGGCACGGAAGGCGCGGTCGTTCCCGGCTCATCCGTGGTGGTCAATGAGGCAGTGCCGCAAAGCCGTATCTTACAACTGCAAGAGTGGGATCACGTGATTACGGGGGATGGCAAGTGGACCCTGGAGCTGCTAACGTCCACTCCGTTCGGCATAGATCGTCTCGACTGGATCACCTTCGAGGTGGACCGCACGATTTCAGTCAATGGCTCGGTGACGACTGTTGAATGAACAATTTTCTATTCCGCTGATTTTTTAGCCAATTCCATTTTATAATTATCATTCCTATAGATTAGAGAAAACTTAGCCTCTTTGGATTTCCGCAAAAGGTCCTCCATTTCTGTCCAAGCTATTAATAGGAACACCCCCCGCACTGGTTCCCGATGAAAAGACTGCGTCCTAATCACAAATTGATCTTCAACGATTTTTCGTTGTTGATTGGGCAAGAGCGTTCCCTGCTCCAAGGTGATTTGCTTCCTCATTTTCTCAAATCTCGTCTCCATCATATCAACGGTGGCAGAGGGATCGCTGTAATGAACGGTCATTTCAAAAAGGCCTCCATTGAGGAATTTGCCTTCCACGGAGGAAGCGGGAGAACCTGGCAGCAGGCCCTGGCGCGGCTTAATGTTGAGAATGCGCAATCCAGGTTGATCCCCCGGGATGGAAATTGTAAGGTCCAGCGAATGTTTGGAGGACCAAGATATCAACTTTTCCGGAGAATCGCCCCATTTCAGGCCAAAGGGAGGATCAAGAATCGTCCGGGCATTGCAGATCGAAAAGCTGACGAAAAGGAAGATCACGAAAGCGAAGCTCGCGCGGAATTTCCATCCTGGTCCCGTATCGGCAATTCTCACGTGAAGACCTTCTCTCGTTCGGCATTGGTTCGCAAGCCACGAACGCAGAGAAGTGGCTTTGCCTTGGTAGAGGCAACGCTAGCCCTTTCAATTTTGTCTGTCGTGGGGCTGCTGCTGCTTAAGCTTTCGCTCAATGTGACTCAGCCCCGCCAATACGCGTTACAACAGATTTTATCCGACTCTTACCTAACATTTGAACGAGCCAGAGCGGAGCGTATCTCTTTTGAGGAGCTCGTCGGTGAGGATTCGCCATGGCCAGTATTTCCCGATGTGGCCGTGGAGAATGTGCAGATAGGAGCTCTTCCAGGCGGAGTGCCCGTAATGGGGGAAGTGACCCGGACCCGTGTGGCGGATACAAATAATTATCCGCCTGATGGGGATAGAAATAGTGTCGGGACTGTGGAGACCAATCCGGCAGCGATGAAAATATGGAAGGTGCAGAGTGTTCTCCGCTATCAAATTTCAGAAAGAACCTATCTCAAATCCAGAACGCTTGTTCGAGCGCAATGAAAATCAAGACCCAACAAAAACGCAAAGGTTTCACACTTTTGGAGCTGACTGTGGCGATCATGGTTGGCATGTCGATAGGCGCGATGGTGCTGGCTATGCTGAACCAGCAGATCGCCTTTCTGAGAATTTTCAGAGCACAGAGCTTTTTGAACGAAGAGGCACCGCTCATTAGCGCGCATGTATCCAAATTATTGATCAATGCGGAGCGTTTCAGTCTTTACGGTTCATTGGACGACGCATTAGCAGCACGGAATCCGCGGCTGGGGGATTCTCCGGTTATGGTGCTGAGGTTCCGCCAGCCGGATGGCTCTATCCGTGAAGGGATCCTTTCGTGGGACGATCTAGGGCAAGGAGACGCGCTTTACTATTACGTGAGACCTCTCGCAGGCGCGTTGGGCGAGCCGGAATGGGCAGTGACCAATAAGCCCACGAGGGTTAGTTTTTTCGTGGAAGATGGAATAATCCGCACGCTTTTGGTAGGCCCGGCTCGTGAACAGATAACTTTTTCGGGAGCAATGCAATGAAGACATCTTTACATAAAAAATATCCTGCAGGTTATGTATCACTGCTTGTAGTGGTTACAATGAGCCTGTTCATGCTGCTGATGATGGTTTTCGCCTATAAGCGTGCGCTCAATGTCCAAGCTGTGCAGGCGGATATACAGACCCAGACAGACTATCGGGAAAAGGAGGAGACAATCCTCCGCTCCATTGTCGCAATCACGCCGAACCGGGCCATCGGTGCGATGCAGGACGGTTCAGGAGCCGATGACGGTGCAAACAGCCGGTCTCTGCGGTTTGTAAATATTTTCAGGGAAGCGTTGATACAATCAAACGCAGCGACATCAGTTTCGCCGGAGCTGCTGGAAAGCATGGATTTAGCAGACGTGTATACTGGAAATACCGGAGATTCCCGTTTGAATGCCACGGGTCGAATGTTCAAATCGATCCTCCGCAACACTGGAAATGTGACGTCCGGCTTGAACCGGAGCGCCGACGATCTGGGTGAAGGGTTTCCTCCAGCCTTGAACTCGGACAATACAATATCCGATGACGATATTTACCCGTTGATCACCGACGAAAAGAAATATGGCGCCCTGGCGTTGGCATCCGATCCCGATCTCCTGGATCCGGACGACGATGAGAGATATGAAAAATTCAACTTGCTCCGATATCCCCAGATAAACTTCGGGTATTCGCGGCCCGGAGATCCCTTCGTGGCTAAGCGAAATTGGTGGGCATTTACCATGGATCTGGCTGATCACGATGATAATGTCACGCGCTTGGCTCGCTTCCGCCGTCAATTTGTCCTCTCAATCTACGAAATTCCGTCCCAGCTACCGATCTCGGCGAGCTCCTTCATGGCTCTGGGGCAACATGCCAGCGGTGAAGCCTGGGATCAGAATAGAGTGAATATCGAGGGGAATATCTTTGCCGGTCGTGCCCAGGTAGAGGGGGATACAGCCTTGGAGGGTCTGGCCAGTCGACGTGGTTTCGAGCTTGATAATAATTCCACGATTGGCGGGCAGAATTTCACGGGAAATCCATTCGAACCGGGGGTTAGGGAAAGATTCCGGCTGACGGAGGGCGATTTTTTCCCTGTCTCTTTGTCGTCAGAAAGCGGGAAAGCTGCTTTTGTTCCAATCAACCGTGGGGAAGATTATTTTGATCGATTTGCCCATATTCCGGCAGTTGATACCTTATCTCCCACATCGTGGGATGACTATTCCGTTGGTGCGCTGCAGTGTAAAATGCAACTGGATATAAAAGATGCTGCGCCGGATGGGAGTATCACAGAATTAAGGTTTTCTTATTATAGGAACGGGAGGCGGCAGAGTTTGGATATTCCGGTAGCGGCCGGTGTGGTCTCGGATTTGCAGGAAGGCTATACTCGCTCGGTCGGGGAAAATTACTCCGCGACGTTTACGACGCCGGTTGACCTGGCTTACGGAGAAAACGGTCATTACTATTATATCTATAATTTCACTGGAACGGTGAGATTCGACAACTCAACCTTCGGAGATCCCATCCGCGGAACCTACAAATATGGCTATTGGCGAACGCATATCCCGATGCCGTTTGAAAAGAAGACTCTCGATCACAATCTCCAGCCTTGTATCGCGATTTATCCGCAGCGGTTCAGAGCTTATCTGGCGGCGCTGGGAGCCGATGGTCTGGACGTAAATAATTCATTGGTCATCAATGTGGATTATCCCGGGAGCTCCAATCTGGCTCCGCCGCAAACAGCCTCCGGGCACGGTGCTTATCGCCAGGAAAGCGACTACGGCTTGATTCTTCAGGAATGTTCGGATCTGACGGACTTTTCCACGGGTTTCTCGCTGGTCACGAACCTTCGCTTGTATATTGGAGATGATTTCAATGTCACTCCTGCGACCCAGATCCCTGATGGTTATACTCCTCCGACGGGAAGGATCTATTATCCTCCGTGTTCGCTCTTTTCACCGGAGAAGCGTTACGGTGTCTCATATGCTCCCTACGCGGTAGAGCTTTCGGGGCAGATTGGCTCGGTAGCCAGCGAGAATGCCGTTAATCCTGTCCATCCTCTGGATGCCACCGATGTAACCGGCAGTATAATGGAAGCAGAGCGCCTTAGGGTGAATCTTTCAACGATCAGTCATCCTGCTGAGCTGCCGCCCATCACTATGATGAATTGGCTTATCCTGTTGGAAGAACGGCGGGCGGAATTCTACGGAAACTAAGAAGGTCTGACGTGATTTCTAGTCTCACCAATAGGTAGAGAAATTGTTGGGCAGACTAAGATTGATAGCTGCGGGTAAATACGCGGAAGATGCGTAAGTGGCTGGAAATGGTACACGAGGACGGGATCGAACCGCCGACCGACCCGGTGTAAACGGGTTGCTCTACCGCTGAGCTACTCGTGCGCTCCAGCGGCGATAGCTTTCAGATGAAACGAGGTTCTTTGCAAGCTATTATTTGTTAATCTGAGCATTTTTTCGGTGCGATCCGGCAATCCCGATTGGTTGACAGCTTTGTCACAGGGAGTTTTTGGAATAAATGGGGCACCTGACGTTTCTTTCCGGTGACATTCGGGAGAAAATCACGCTGGCACGCAAGGTGCTAAAGATCTCCTGAGTATTGAATTACACTGTCACTGCTTGCACTGATTATGAACATGAATCATTACCATATCCCGTTGCCAGATGTGGCGACGGTCACACCGGAGCTGACGATGTCAGATACCTGGGACGTGGAGGCTGTTTCCTCATTGGTTCGCTCAAAAAGCAACCACGATGAAACTCCGGCCTTCCTATTCCTGGGAAAAAAAGAAGCTGAGTTGCTCAAAAAGCATCTCGCCGATGTATTCGGAGCGGAATCGGTTTCCACCTTAAACGATACCTATTACATGGGACTCGATGTCGTGGAGATTGATTGCGAGTCGTTCCTCTACGCAGGAGGTCGCAAGGCGGTAAGAACGCTTCAGGATCCAATTTCACGAAGGCCCGCGTGGCGCGATCGTGAATCGGATGGCCTGTGGCAATTACGGCTTTGAGGTTTACCGTTGTGTCCGCGAAAATTTGCAAAACTGGCGCGGCATCGGCAGAAACTAACTAGAGCGTCTGCCGATTCCGCTTCAAACGAAGTAAATTTCCCCGTGGCACATTGGACCGCGAATCAAAAGAGTGGAGCCAGGTGCCCCACTCTTTTTTCGTTTCATCGGATCCCGTCATTTCACCGGAAAAACTCGAAATTCGGCAAAACGCCGCTATGCTTTGCGAACGCATGACATTAGAGGAACTCGGTTGGAATCCAGAACTTGAAGCAGCATTTGAACCCTTTCGCGTGAAAGGCTTGGTTCCTGCTAGGCTGATCCGGGAGACATCGATCAATTTTTCGGCGTTCCTGGAAGGCGGAGAGGAGATCGATACGATACTTTGCGGACGTTTGTGGAATGCCGCAGCAGTGGATTCAGATCTGCCGGCTGTTGGGGATTGGGTGGCAATCGAGCTCGGGAATGATCAACAGCCACATATCATCCGGGGGCAGCTCCCCAGGAGGACGATTTTTTCCAGAAAAATGCCGGGCAATAGTAGTCAGGCCCAGGTTATCGGCACGAATATTGATATCGTTACGGTGGTTACCGATGCTGGGGCCGATTACAATCTCCGGAGGATGGAGCGGTATTTTGCGCTGATTCATCGGAGCGGAGCGGAGGCGGTTGTGCTTTTGAATAAATCCGATTTGTTTTCCAAAGAAGAACTCAGCCGGGCTGTTGATGAAATCTCGGCACTTTCGCCTGATGCGAAAATTCATATCACTTCCGCATTAAGGGGAGAGGGCCTGAAGGCAATAAAATCGCACCTGCGTCCCGGTATTACGATGTGCATCGTAGGATCCAGCGGCGTGGGCAAGTCGACTCTGGTGAACCAGCTTTACGGGGAGGAATGGCAGTGGACTAGCGAGGTGAACGAAGCGACCGGAAAGGGGAGGCACACGACAACGTGCCGCGAGCTGGTCCCGCTGGAAACCGGTGGAATGCTGATTGACAATCCCGGGATGCGGGAGATCCAGATGTGGACGGATGAGGAAACGCTCAGAGGCAGTTTTGAAGATGTTGAACGTCTTTCTGCAGAGTGTAGATTTTCTGATTGCAGCCACGGGAATGATGCCGGCTGCGCGATCCGTAAAGCGGTGGAGAGCGGAGAGCTTGATGCTGCCCGTTATGAATCTTATTTGAATCTTGATGAAGAAATCGAGGCCTTGAGAAAACGTGCGAAGAAGCGCCAAATGGCGACAGAACGTTGGCATAAACGAACTCATCGCGTTAAGGCCCGTAATCTCGACGATCGTATCCAACTTGAAAAAGATGCCCGTGGTGAAATTTAAATCTCCGGCAGCCGTCTTCGGGCTGCTTTTTAGCTTTTTGCTTGTGGCTTTTTCCATGGCGGAAATTGACGCCACAAAGCTGCTCAAGGGCGATTTCTCAACATCATCCGCCCCGGAGAAAACGGAGAATGCCGTAGAGCTCAAGGAGCAACTACAAGTGTGGAAAGCGGAGGCAAAGGCGGCTTTGGCGAAGCTAACGGAGATCGATCCCAAGACGGATTTGCCGGAGGGAGTCAGCCCGGCTGATTTATCCACCCGGATCCGCTATCTGGATAGTATCATGCTGTCCATCGGTCGGCATGACGGAGTGGTGGAAAGCATGAAGAATGCGGAAGAGGAGCTTTCCGCCGCGGAAGCACATGCAAAGGACTGGGAAGGATTTGATACGCCTCCGCCTTATTCCGTGCTGATGCTGGACCAATTGGTAAACAGCCGTGCGGCCCAGCAAGATAAGATTGCCTCCAGGAAATCATCGCTCGATATTTTCCGTTCCACTCTTGGAGCGCTTCTTACGGAGGGAAAAGAAGCAAGTGAGGCCACCAGCGCGGCTATCGCTGTGCTGGATAAAGCGGACGAAACTTCGAAGCCTGCTGCACAGTGGCGGGTAGATACTGCGAGATTGAAGCAACGTTCTTTATTCATCCGGGCTAGCGCTCTGAAATACAACATTGCCGCGCTTGAGAAACTCGAGAAGGCATCGACGATCGAGCTAGGCCTTCTGGATAGAAAAATCGAAACGGCAAAACGGAATTTTGTTTTCGATGAAAAGGATCTGGAGCAGATCAAGAAAGCCTCTGCCGATCGACAAAAAGAGCTCCGGAAAGATTCCGCGGGTATAGCCAAGCGTCTGACAAAAGCGATTTCAGAGCGTGATAAGATTTCTGGAGCGGTCGAGAAAATGAAGGCTGCGGATAATACCGATCCGACAGCGCTGGAGATGATTGAGCTACAGCTGGAGTCTGCCAATACCAGTGTTGATACGCTGCAGCTCATGCTGGAAGCCTTCGAGTTCTACGGGCAGCTGGAATCTTTCCTGCCGGATGCCTATGAGCTCCGTTATACCCTGATGACCTCCAAAGATCCCGCGGAGCGAAAGGATGCGCTGGAGAATCTGGAGGCTCTGAACAAAAGGCTTATTGCCGGGGAAGTGGTCGCCAGGAATGAGCTGGACTCTGTGAATGCGGATCTGAACAGCAAGGAAACGCGGGCGGCCGCGCTGCCTGCAGATGATCCAAAGCTCAGTCTATTGAACAATCAGCGTAACACCCTCCGGGAAAAGCGGGATTTGATCCAACGGGCCTACACGAGTGTCACCAGTCAGCGGCAGGTTCTGGCGCGATGGGTGGCGGAGTTTGAAGCAAGCGATAATCCGCGCTGGTATAAGCCGATAGTTAACGGTGTTTCCCGCGCATGGGAGGCTGTGAAGCGTGCGTGGAATGTCCCAGTCAGCAGCTATACGCAGATCACCAACGAGGGTGGATACGAGGTGAAAAATGTCCGCTATGTTAGCCTGGGAACGGTTGTAATTGCGGTATTACTTTTCATTGTGGCGTATTTCGTCGCAGCACGGATCAGCTGTAAGATTCAGAAAATTTTTGTCGAGCGGCACTACATTGGCGAGAACCAAGCGCGCACGATGAGAAACTGGCTCATGCTCGTGGTGGCACTTTTGCTGGCGCTTGCGACAATGAGCTGGCTGAGCATTCCGCTTACCGTATTTGCCTTCCTCGCAGGTGCGTTGGCCATCGGAGTGGGTTTCGGGACGCAGACGATCATCAAGAATTTCATCAGTGGAATCATCCTTCTTTTTGAGCGGAAAATTAGAGTCGGAGATATCGTCGAAGTGGACGGGACGACAGGGGTGGTCTCGGAGATCAACACGCGTTCTTCCATCGTCCGCGGGTTCAACGGGATAGAAAATCTTATACCGAACTCGCTTTTGCTGGAAAACCGGGTGGTCAACTGGACGCTTAATTCCCGCTTTCTACGGCGTGAATTGGAGCTCGGTGTGGCATACGGCACTCCGCCCCAGAAGGTGATTACCATACTGCAGGAGGCTGCCGAGCGGCACGGTCTGGTATTGAAAGATCCCGCACCATTCGCCGTTTTCAAGCACTTCGGGGATAACTCCCTGGATTTCACACTCTATTATTGGATAGAGCTCAATGATAAAACCAATGGGCTTGTTGTAGCGAGCGATCTGCGGATTATGATTGAGAAACGTCTTGAAGAATCATCCATCGGGGTGCCCTATCCCCAGCGCGATATTCATATCGGATCCCGGGAGCCAGTGCAGATCGAGGTTGTCCGCCAGAAGGCAAAGCCGCTTGAGGAAGATGCCGAAATCAAGAAATCTCCGGATCTTCCTTAGTCCGGATTTCGTCTAAAAACTCTCATTCATGCCGCTCATCCAGCATTCAAACTATCGCGCACCTGTCTGGCTGCGGGGCGGACACGCTCAGACAATTCATCCCGTCCTGTTCCGAAAAGTCGAAAAAATTACGGCCCATCCCCACCGGCTGGAGCTGGACGACGGAGATTTCCTGGATGTGGAGTGGACGGGAAAAGATCGGGAACGCCTGGCCATCATCTCACATGGCTTAGAGGGTAGTCTAGGGGCAATCTACGTTCAGGGGATGGCTACGGCACTATGGAGACGAGGGTGGGATGTGCTTGTGTGGAGCTTTCGCGGTTGCAGCGGAGAGCTAAACCGTAATTCTTCGTTTTATCATAGCGGAGCAACCCGGGATTTGGACGCGGTTATCCAGCATGCCTTCAAGTGTCATCCCGCGAACAAGATAGATCTAGTGGGGTTCAGTTTGGGAGGGAACCTCACGCTAAAATATATTGGGGAGAGAGGGGGAGATATCGATCCCCGGATTGTTGCTTCCGCCTGCTTCTCTGTTCCATGCGAGTTGGCCAGCTCGTCTGCTGAGCTGGCAAGATGGGAAAATAAGATCTACATGGAGCGATTCCTTAAATCGCTGCGATCGAAGGTCCGCGAAAAGGCAATGGTTTATCCTGATGTGCTGGACACGAGAGGAATCGACGGACTCAAAAGCTTCGCGGAATTCGATGAGCGCTTTACTGCTCCCTTGCATGGTTTTTCCAATGCGGAAGATTACTGGATGCGTAGTAGCTGCAGGCAATTCCTGCCGGGTGTAACTATTCCCACATTATTGGTAAGCGCTGCGAATGATCCCATACTGGGGAAGGATTGCTACCCATATCCGGAGGCGGAAAACAGTGACTCGTTCTATCTCGAGGTGCCCCGGCAGGGAGGACATGTGGGCTTTGGCCCAGGCTCTGAGTATTGGTCGGAAACACGTGCTGCCGAATTTCTTGCACTGCGTTAGCTCTTGCACAGCCGCCCGCCAGAGACTAATAATTTTTTCGTTCGCTCCCGTAGTTCAACGGATAGAACAAGGGTTTCCTAAACCTTAGATACAGGTTCGATTCCTGTCGGGAGCACCAACTTCGAAATCGGGCGGAAAGTATAAACAGCATGAGAGCAGCTTTGTGAATGTGAAGTGACTCTCATTTGGCAAAGAAAAACCCCTGCCTAATTTCCGGCAGGGGTTAAAAAAATATGAAACCAAATCTGGAGAAAACCGATCTCTAGCGACGGCGCCGTGCAAAGAGACCCAACGCACCAAGGCCGAGAAGTGCCACCGAACTAGGCTCCGGGACAACACTCATACTATCTACCGCAACACCGCCAACCGCATTTACACCACCACCACCGGCAGATCCGGTGAAAAATACAGTGCTGTCGTTATAAAGAGCTGAATTTGTAATTGTGCTCGTGTTTCCCACTGCATTTCCATCGAAGAACAGTGCGACGACGAATTCGTTGGTTGTGGCCGTCTTGGTAATCGACATCGAAGCCGTGTGTGAATTTGTGTCCCGCGTCCCGAAGTAGTTGACTGTAGATGCCCCGTTGATCAGTGACATATTCCACTGGGTGCCGGTTCCGTCGCCCGAGGGTGTGGGAGTTGCGCCCAAAGCATTCGCGCTACTTCCTAGATTGAAACCGAGGTTGATACCACCCCCAGCTCCACCAGAAAAACCAATACTCCAGGCATTCGCATCAAAACTAGCGGCGTTGGCATTTCCAAAGGAGAAGGTGGTAGAAATTGTGATAGTTTGGCCGATCTCGAAAGAGTCTGAGGCGCTCTTGTAAATTTTCTGGAAATTTTGAGTCGCGGGAACAATGGACAAATATCCATCGCCGTTGACATCGGTGGTTGTCATATCCGCCTCCGGATCTGTGGCCGGTAAGGCTGTCAGAAGCCAGCCGTTTATACCTGCAGGAGATGAATCGTCCGTATAGCCGGTAGTGAAGCTGTCGGTAAATGTTGCAACAGCTGCAGATGAAGAGAGCGCAGTCCCGAGGAAGGTGGAAAGGAGTAATATATCTAGTTTTTTCATAAGGACACTAAGATCTGAGTGGAATGGTTTAGAGGTTTGAAGTGATTCCCAGCGGTGAGAATTTAGACAACTATAGTCGAAGTATCTCTTAAGGAAAGACGTTGAGTCGACAATGTATACAAATATTGCGCAAATTAAGCGCGTTTTTTACGGATTTTCCTAAATTCCAGAGGAGTGTAGAAATAGCTCTGTTTGAACAACTTGCAAAAATATCTGCTGGATCCGAAGCCAGTGCGCCCGGCGATTTCCTGAACAGAAAGAGAAGTTTGGGTAAGTAAATCGGCGGCTGTATGAAGACGGGCAGCGGTGAGATAAGTGGTGATCGTTTGGCCAAGATGAAGCTTGAAACGGCTTTCCAAAGTGCGTCGGCTAACGCCGCTGGCTTTTACGATGGCTTGAGTCTGAATGGGAAGCGTGTGATGGGTGCGGATAAACTCCGTCGCGGCCATCAATGCGGAATCGGGCTTCCCCAAGCTATGCGTGCTGGTCCGCTCAACGACCATGCGGGGAAGAATTGTGCCGGAGCCCTGTGGAGCGGTGACTTCACCTTCAAGGATTGATGTGAGCGTTTGCATCGCGTGGTAACCCAGCTGTGTGAAACGCATATCGACACTGCTGAGCGATGGGTGGGTGCGGTTGGTCAAAAACTCGTCATTGTCCACTCCGAGAATTGCGAGATCCTGTGGCACACGGATGCCGAGCTGGATGCAATGACGTAGCATAAAGACCGCAAGAGCGTCATTGAAGGCAAAGAGCGCCGTGGAAGGTGGCAGTTCTTTGAGCCAGTGGCAGGCTGTATTATCGTCGGAAAGCTCTAGAATTTTTATCGAGGTGGAGGGGATCCCTGCATCAACAAGGGTGGTAAAAAATCCATCGAAGCGCTCCACGTAACGTTGATCGGGCATTCCATCAGTCGGGGGCTTTGCATGGCTCCCCCAATCACAATAGCCGAAACTGGAATAGCCCTTGCTGAGAAAATGTCGGGCGGCAAGGACCCCGGCATCCCGGTTATCGGTATCGACCTTCCACGATTTAGGATGATGGTGTTCCTCACTGAGATAGACGGTCGGTTTCAAGCCGATGAGTTCCTTGGGGAGCGGAGTGCTTGTCGCGACGATAAATCCGTCATGATTGGTCAGCGGTGTGTTGCCGGACGAGGCGAGAGTGAGGGCGCCGCCTTTTGATGGAACCACATGGAGCGTAAGATGAATGCTGGGATGCTCCCGGATGAACCTTTCGATGCCTTGGAGGCTTTCACGTGCCGCCTGCCCCTTCAAATTGGTAAGGAAGCAAATGGAATGGCTGCGGAAAACCTCGCGCTCCGTCCCAGGCTTGTGAGGGTATTCCGTGGCATTGATCGACTCCCGGTATGCGCCGGGAGACTGGCCCTCGATCTTTGAGAAGGTCTGTCTGAGACTGGTGGCCTGTATCCCTAGCTTTTCGCTGATTCGTTCGAACGTTAGATTCGTGGTCCTCAGCAGACGCTTGGCATGCTTGATACGAGCCTTGACGATGCTGCTCCGCATAGTGCAGTCGAGCTCTTGCCGGAAGAGTGCCTCCAGCCTTCTGAGGCTGATTCCAAGCTGGGCGGCAATGTGAGGAGGCGAAGGGGGAGCTGTCGAGTCACTATCGATCAGGTCCATGGCTGCGCGAACGGTGGCGCGGCTGGAGGTGGCGTGCCCCGTGGATTCGCGCAACTCGGCCTTGGGCTCCGGGGATGGAGTGGGTGGAGTAAAATCACTTTTCTCCAAATGGGCGATCAGACGGGCGGTTTCCATGAAGCCCAGCGCTTCATTTCCAGGATCAATACTGGATAGAAACGGATAGTTGAGCGAGCACAGCAGACGGTCATTGTTTACGCCGATAACGGAAACATCCTTTGGAATTGCCAGACCGAGATGGCGGCAGGCTTCGACGATCTCCAGGCTTCCCAGGTCATTGAGAGTCAGAATGGCAGCTGGTTTCGGCAGATTATTGATCCATTGACCGAGAGTGATTGGATCCACCGGGCCGCAAGTCATGAGGCGGGTGTCAATGTCAACGACACCCAGAGATTCCAACCCAGCGCGGAATCCGGAGAGTCTGGCCGCGCTCCGGCTGTTGGCGATGGGGTGGCCGTCCTGAGCGCCATCATAGTATCCGTAACTTACCGGTCCCAGACTGTGGAGAATTCCCGCAGCTAAGCTGCCGATCTTGTGGTGGTCGATCGGCGTGAATCCCAGAGCAGTGGGACTGGCGATGTGGTCCAGCTGAATCGTGGGGATGCCAGGGGGAAGCTGCTCTACATGAAAACCAGTGGCGCATAGTAGAAGCCCATTGCAGGTATTGATGAAGCTATAGGATAGAAGAGACTCGGCGGTGAGAGGTTCCAGCTCCACATCCGGCCTGTGGTCCCGGACGTAGCGGGTGGCACCGCGGATAGTATTCCTGCCGAACGAAATCTGCGGATTGGCCATGATGCCAATCCGCAGCGGCTTTCTAGTGCTATCGGTGGGAGGAAAAGGCATTGTTAATCTTCGGATAAACTTTGATACCAATTCCTTCGGATAGCCGGGAAATTCATGGCCGTCGGCTCAAAAACTTCCCTTGGGATATGTGGTTACTGGCGGCCCGGAGCCGTGGGGCGACCGGATTCGAGAATGTCCATATAGTCTTTGAACATTTGATCGGTCCGCTCTTTGAGCTCGGGATTAGCAATAAGGTTCTTGGACTCACGAGGGTCCTTTTCAAGATGGTAAAGGGCTTTTGGCTTATATTTTGTTCGCTTGAAATCGCTCTGGATGACGAGTTTCCAGCCGTCTTTACGGATCATTAGCTCCTGATTGGCGCCGGCTTGATTGACCCAGTAATCGCGCTGTTGAAAAGTGCCCGATCCCGTCAGAAGCGGCAATAGATTATTGGAATCCTGAGCCTGTCCCTTTGGGATCTCAGTGCCTACCAAAGCGGCGAACGTGGCGACCATATCCTGGTTCACAGCGAGCTCATCGGTAATGCCTGGTTTGATATGGCCCGGCCAGACGGCGAAAAATGGAATCCTGTGGCCACCTTCCAATGGAGAATTTTTGGTGCCGCTCCATTCTCCGCCTGGGCGATAGCCGAGAGCACTCGCTTCTTTGTCGCCGAGGCCTCCATTGTCAGAAGTGAAAACAAAGAGCGTGTTTTCGTATTCACCGGATTCCTTCAATGCATCGACGATTCGTTTGATTTCCATGTCCAGCTCCACAACCATATCGAGGTGATCGGTGGGTGCCGCGCCTTTGATTTTCTTGCCATCAAAGGTATCCGGCGGGCAATGGGGCACGTGCACCATGGGCGCGCAGTAGTAGAGGAAAAACGGCTTTTCTTTTTTTGCGCTGGTCTGGATGAATTCGACAGCTTTTGCGGAAAGAATATTGCCTAGCTCACGCGCATCCCAGTTGGAATCTCCCATGCCGGCTCCTTTGTCGCTTACATCCTTCGGTCGTTTGGCTGTTTCCTTATTGAAAAAGATAATTTCCGAATCCTTCGCCCATGGATACCATGTTTCATTTTCATAAAGCAGATACAGGGGGCCCTGGATTCCACATGGAGTGGTAAAGTCATAATCAAATCCGCAGAACTTCGGCCCGCTGCCGGCCCATTTCGTGAGGTCGACCTCGCCTGTAAGATCTCCATCCTTTTTGCCGCGGTAGATCTCATCTTTTCCGGGGATTTTGAAATCTCCTCCGAGGTGCCACTTTCCAATAAAGCCGGTGTTGTATCCGGCCTCTTTGACCACGGAGCCGAGAGTGGCTTCACCTGGTTTGAAGGCGGTGGGGGCGAAAGTGCTCCAAACTCCCGGAGGGGCATAAGAGCGGTAATTGTTGTTCCCGCTCATCACCGCGTAACGTGTGGGAGCGCATAGCGAGGTGGCCGAGTGTCCGTCTGTAAACCAGAGGCCTTCCGCCGCGAGGGCATCTATCGCCGGTGTATGCACAAGAGGTTTCTTTTTTTGTATACTATTTGCATAGTAGCTTATGTCACCCAGTCCTAGGTCATCGGCCATGATGAACACGATATTCGGCTTAGGCTCTGCGGCTTTGCCGCAGATTGGTAAGAGCAGTGCGCTCGATAGGAGTAATATTGATGTCTTTACGTTCATATGTCTAAAAAGGGGGTTCATCTGCCGTTGGTTCAAGCCAATAGGAGCGTGTAACCGGTAGAATCCTTTAGCGCCCGATTGGATCTGTTGCCCAAGTCATCTTCGTTTTGATCAAGCCGATCACTTTTTCTACTGAGTATGGGATTCACGGTTGCTGATCTTTTGGTGGAAGGGTGGCTCGGGAAGGCGGATCTTACTTCATTGATGCTCTAAAATTATACAGAAAAGCGCACGAATTATACGTCGATTGCGTCGCGAACTATCGCGGAAATTGCAACGTTGCTGGGTAATAGGCGATTCCGAGGGCGGGAAGATCCAGCGGATCAATCCTATTTACACGGATTTTTCGTGAAGACTTTGAGCGTGGGGGAGAGTTGCAGGCAGAAAAAATCTGAAAAATCTTTTCAAGATACGTGAATAATTTACGCAGAGGAGAGGTCGAAGCTTGCGTAACGAAAAATTACCAAGCTATGAAAAAACTGATTACTACTCTCGCTGTTGGGGCTTTTGCCTTCGTTGGGACCGCTGTTGAAGCCGATGCCCGCCCGCACCGCTCGCATCATGTTCCTGCTAGTCAGGTCTACATCAGCGGCTATCACCACGGTCGTCCGATCTATACGGAAAAATATTTTATCGGTTACGATTGTCACGGGCATCCGCGCTACGGATATCGCACGGTCTCCGCGCCGCGCCGTGGATATGATCGCTGCGGAACCGATTATCATCGCGGAGGTGGCGGATACCGCTCTTCAGGCACCCGCGTGAGCATCAGCTTCGGGCGTTAATGGGATCTAACTTTTGTGTGCCGATTGTGTCTGGTCGGGCTCCCCGTGAGTGAAAGCTCCGGGGAGTTTTTTTTGTCGTTGAAGCTTGGAAATATTGGAT
Source organism: Luteolibacter algae (assembly GCF_042683045.1). Lineage (NCBI taxonomy): Bacteria > Pseudomonadati > Verrucomicrobiota > Verrucomicrobiia > Verrucomicrobiales > Verrucomicrobiaceae > Luteolibacter > Luteolibacter algae. Next base: position 125,702 of record NZ_JBHUIT010000001.1, read on the forward strand.
CGCTGTGGCTTTCAGAGCGGCCGAGCGTATGTGTCGCAGCGGTTGTGCCAGCCTGGTAGCCATTTTCCTTCATTACGATCCGCCGGAGCATTTGCCACACGGCGGGAAAGCATTCGCTTCGCCGATGCCGCAAACTCGCGGGCAGCATCCGGCCCCGCGGATACGGAATTCATGCCGCCCAGAACCTGAAGCAAGCCCCAGCCCTGGCCATTGTATTTCTCGGTGGATTTGATGCCCTCACCCTTGAAATTCACGTAGTCAATCAAGGCGTATTGTCCTTGGGCGGTCGTGGCCACTTTCTGGTAGTTTGCCTGAATCTTTGCCCGCTCAGAAGCAGGGGCCGCTGCCAGCATCTTTGGCAATGAGGCGCGCGAGCGGGCGATGATGAAATCGGTTTGTAAGCTAACGTTGGATGCCAGCCATTTACGTAGCCCGGACATCTCCGGAGAATTGAACTGCGCCTGGAATTCCGCTCTCGTGCGCCATGGGCTGAAACGGTGCTTTGCGACCGGGGGCGGATTTGCTCCCTCACGTGCCGCAAATGAGACAAATGACGGCCAGCTTTCCTCGAACGGACCATTAAAGCCGGCCGGATACCAGATAAAATGACCAATGCCGAGCGAGGGAAACTCTTCTCCCGCATTCCAGGCTGTTAGGCCACTAACCGATCCCCCACTTTCATTTTGCCAGATTTTCCTACCGATCGTTTCTTTCTGGGCAGCGCTCAAATTGCTGGCTGCGGCGGCTCCGGCGGACATGGGAGGGCTTCCGGGAGCGCAGGCGACGAGGGAAATTGCGATGGCGAAAGCGAGTTTTTGAAATTTCATAGGGGTCTGTTGAAGGAATTTTTGTGGATGGGTAGGAGGCCGCTTATTTAGTGAAGCGTTTTTCGATATCGTCGAGAACGGATTTCGTATGGAGCATCAACGGATGTAGGGCGACTGAGTGAGAGCGGTTCTCGGCCACGGACCAGACCGAGGACTCGGGTGGTAGTATGATAAGGTCCATTGGCGTGTGGTAGGAGACGATGGGGATATTGCCGAGGGTGTGATCACTTTCATTCAGTTCCCTGAGGAATTCACTACCGGGACGCATCTAGAGGGCTCCTCTTCCCGGGAAAAACCGGGCGGCTTTGGTTCCATGGTGGGGAGAGGAGATGGTGATGAATGTTTCACAGCGTCTTGCTCCATCAAGCTTCTGTAGATAATAGCGGGAAACCAAGCCTCCCATGCTGAAGGCAACGATTGCAATCGGGTCTTCCATGCCGAATTTTTCGTCGATATCGCACTTAAGGTTTTCCGCGAGGGTATCAAGGCCGCTCGATCCGGTATTTGGCTTCAGCCTTGGGACAAAGCACTCGATGCCGTGCGTTTCCAGCCGGGTTTTCAAGGACTCGAAAGCTTTCCCATCCTCCAGAATCCCATGGACAAGGACCACACGTTGGTAGCGCGGCTCGGACGGTTGCGGATGGCAGGAAGCTGCGGTTGCGAAGATTCCTGTGAAAAGCTGGAAGAAACGAGCGGTGATCATACTCCGTGGGATCTGCTAGCCGGGAGGCCATGTGAGCTGCCTGCCACCGAGCAGGTGAACGTGCAGATGGGGAACCGTTTCCCCGCCATGCGGACCGTTGTTGATGACAAGGCGGTAGCCGCTTTCCTCGATGCCGACTTTTCTGGCAACCTCCGCCGCGACGAGCAGCAGATGCCCAAGCGTGGCGGAGTCATCGCTCGTCGCTCCACCAATGCGTGGAATCGGATGTCGGGGAGTAATCAGAATGTGTGTGGGCGCCTGCGGGGAAATATCGGGAAATGCGCAGCAAAGCTCATCGCGGTGGATGATATCCGCGGGAATTTCACCATCGTAGATTTTCTGGAATAGCGTTTTCACAGAGCAAGACCTTGGCAGGGAAAATCCGTGGTGCAAGTAAGTGCTGAATGGATAAGAACAAAAATGGCTCAAGCTCCGGGGGAGAGCTTGCGCCATGGCTTGGGAAGTATTTCCTAGAATTATAAATCAGGCGTTCCGCTTACGGCGTAGCAGCAGGGCTGTTGCACCCAATAGGCTGAGAAGTGCCGATGAAGGCTCTGGAACCACAATGTTTCCATCGTAGCTGGGAAGATGGACCTCGCTGGTAGTCGTCAGGTTCTTCGCGTAGATGGAGCCGTCGATCACACCGGAAGTGGTGACCGAGGCATTCGGCGCCAGCACCTGGCCCTGCATGTTCTTGGAGCCGAAGTTGATATCTGTCGCCTCATAAAAGTTCCAGATGACGCGTTTGCTCCATTGATCCTGGGTGAGATCGCCTACGATGTTTCCCGCTGTCCAGTTGATGACCGCTCCGGCGACATTGATGAGAATGTCTGCCGCATTGTTGGTGATAAGCTCGATCTGCTGGACTTTGTTGTTCCCGAAGATGTCAGATGCGGACAGGGAAAAAACGGCAAGACCGTTTGAATCCGGAGCAGCAGTCATTTTGAAGGGACCCGGCTGGCCCGGCGAATTCGCGATCAACATGCCTTTGCTATTCGCGCTCAGGTTCGAGAGGCTTTGGCTGGCGGCGTTGAGATCATTGAAAATGCCTGAATAATCCGCATTTGGATTGGAGATCAGGGAACCGCCACCATTGTAATTGATTCTACGGCCATTGCTGGTGCCGCCTAGCTCCAGGCTGCCTGCATTGAGCTGTAACGGATTGCCGCTGGCGATGTTTCCTTGGACACGCAGAACAAGATCGGTTTTTGGAACTTTGTTCTGGAGGCGGATGCCGAAGTTGGCACTGCTCGATGAAGTAAGGTTGCCCCCAACAAGGGTGCGTCCTTCGACATCGGAATTGGTGGAGAAATTCCCGCTAACGATGACACTATAGTCCGAAAGAGGGGTGAGATTTTGAGCGGATGCGACACTACCTAGGCACGCGAGGGCCCATAAGGAGAGTGACAGCAATCCACCGCGAGGGGGGGATGGTGAATGCATGACGGCCGGATTCTACCCTATAAAAACTAGTTAGCAATCCGGATATTGTGACAAATTTATATATTTTTCATTAATTTTGATTAATAATCAGGCTTTGATGGTTTTTCTATCGAGGCTTCATCAGCCTTGCCAAGGGGTCGAAATCCGATTTACCCAAACGTGTGCCAAATTCTCCAAACCATAAAACCAGCCAGGGTTCTTGGAAAAAAACGCTGTTGCGTGGAGTGCTGGTTTGCATCGGCTCCGTAACGATTCTTCTACCCGCGTGGCTGCCGAATCGCCCGGGGGCCCCCTTGGAGCGGGGAACGGTCGAGCTACTTCAGGCAGGTTTGCTTGCTGCATCGACGGCAGTCATGATTGGGGCGCTGGCCCACTCGGGAAACCGGCGGGCGGTTTGCCGGGTTCTGGCTTTGGGACTCGCGGCGGCTTTGGTGGGTGAATTGGAAGACTTTATTTCCGGGATCATGGAGTGGCGGTTTCCTGATGCGTGGGTGATCGGGATTCTGCTCTTTGCTGCTCTGATCACCGCGTTGCGGCACCGCAAGGTGATGGTCAGGTTTTTCGGAACCATGGGCCATCACGCCGGAGCAGGATTTATTGGTGCCGCGTTGTTGATTTTGTATGTCTTCAATCGGGTGGTAGGTGCCCCACAGTTCTGGCAAGCCTCGTTGGGCGAGGATGCGTTTTCGGCTGAAATCCCCCGGATTTGTAAAAGTTATCTCGAGCTGCTAGCATGTTATTTCATTTTGGTCGGCTCTGTGGGCTTGGCGATTACCCTGGGTAGACGGGAGGAGCTGAGTTAGATGGCGGCGGGATTCACAAAAAAACTTAGCTGGAGGATTGAGGCGATCGCCCACTCATTGGTGGCGATGGTGATGCGGCAGCTGCCTGCGGAGACGGTTTTCTGCGTAGGTGAAGCCATGGGAAAGATGATCTGGCCCTTTATGACGCGGAGGCAGCAAACGATTTCCAGGAATCTCCGGGTAGCCTTGGCCGGAGAAGAGCTTTCGCTCGATGAAATCGCAGAGTTTGCGAGGAATTCCTTTATCCGGACTACGGCGAATCTTGTCAGTTCCGCGATCACCTCAAAGGCATCCAAAGAGGGTCTCGGCGATCTGCTGACTGTTGAGAATCCGGAAGTGATGGACGCTGCGGTGGCAAAAGGTCGGGGAGTGGTTCTGTTGCTGGCGCACATGGGGAACTGGGAGCTGCTGACACGAATGCACCGGACCTTTCCCGAGGGGACAAAAAGCGGCGCTTTCTACCGTCCATTGAACAATCCCATTCTCAACGAGCGTGTGCTGAAGGAGCGTGAGGCGGATGGGACGCGGTTATTTTCCAAGCGGGACAGTCTGCATCAGGTTGGTGGTTTTTTAAGGGAAAACGGAGTGATTGGGATTCTCGCCGACCAGCGGGTGGGAATGCAGGGAGAGAATGTCTCGTTCTTCGGTAGAATCACCAAAGCAAGTCCGCTGCCGAGCCTTCTGGTTCGTCGCTGCAAAAGCGAAGTCCTGGCGTTGTCTTTGAAAACAGTGGCTCCGGGGAAATGGAGTGCACGTTATCACAAGGTGGAAAAACCTTATAACTCTTCCAACTGCATGAGGGCTCTGGAAGAGGCTATGAAAGTCTCCCCCTTGGATGTGTTTTGGCTACAGGAGCGCTGGAAACTTTATATTTCAGGTGAAGTGCCATTGCGTGAGTGGTTATCAAAGGAGGAATTACGTGGTGAAAAACCGCATCGGGCAGTCATCTGGACAAAGCCTGGTGAAGAAACGCGATCGCTGCCCGAAGGCTTTCAGCATGGAGATGTTCACTACGAAAGGGTATCGGGAAAAAGTGTCGATGAGCTCGGGGATCTTGATCAATCGAAGCTGCTTCCCATCGATTTTGTGCTGACGTTTTCGGCCGATGACGAGTTGTGGAAGCGCGGCAAAGAGCTGGGAATTCCGGTCTATTCGTTGGAAAACGCCTCAGAGTAATCCGGTGACTTGTTGGGTGGTCTTGAAGTGAAGTTTTGCAAATTTACCGAGCACTTCTTTGCCGTGTAGTGAGACGAGTTTCTTCCCGGTGGTGACAACGCCTGGAGAGGCACCAAGCGGGATCGTGAAGCCGACTTTTTTTGTCGCCGCATCCATCCAGTCGATGAACCGTTCCCTTGCCAATATGGATGCCGCAGCCACGGCGGTGTCGGATTCTCCTTTGGTTCGTTGCTCCAGCCGCAGGGTAATTTTTTTGTTCTTCAATGCCGTTTGGAGGACATCGGCACGGGCAAATTGGTCCGATAACGCGCGTGGGCAGTCAGGTTTCAGCTCAATGAGTTTTTCGATGACGGTCGCATGTCCCCAGGCGAGCATCCGGTTGAGATTGCGAAAGGAATCATAAATCTCGTTATAACGTTCCGGACGTATGGCGATGATATCGTAGGCGATATCCGGTGTCGCCTTGATCAGTGCTGCCAGCTCCCGGATGCGGGCCGGGGTGTTGATTTTTTTGGAGTCCATGATGCCATTTGCAATCAAATGGCGGGCGATCTTCTCATCGGTATAAACTCCGGCAATGACCAGCGGGCCGAAGAAATCTCCTTTGCCACTTTCATCGATTCCAAAATGTGGGGCAAAATGTTCATCATCTTCATTCGCCCCGGGTTCCGCATGTCCGCCGGGTGACGCAATTCCGGTGACTTCCGGCTCCAGTATGAAGTGAACAAACTCCTCCGTGTCTTTCCCTTGGATGAGAACTTTCGGGCCTTTCTGATAGACGCTGATGCTTAGTTTACCCTTTTTCGCAGCGTAGATTGTGTAGGGCTTCTCCATGAAATCAAACCCGCGATCCTCTAAAATCTTCCGAAGTTTGGTCGCTTGGGCGATAGATAGCGGGGCGGTGTGAGAAGTCATTCGCGGAAAACTAAGCGGTTTTTTTTTGCGAAGCCAGCCATTCACGGGGCGATGTGCCGACTTCTTCCCGGAAGGCTTTGGCGAAGTGACTGAGGGATTGGTAACCGACTTCCAGAGAGGACTCCGTGATGTTCGATTTTCCTGATGCCAGCAGCTCGCAGGCCCGCTCGATCCGCAGGCGCCGGAGATGACGCTGCAGGGTGGAGCCTGTCTCTGCCCGGACTTTCCGGGAAAGGTAATGCGGCGCGATGCCTGAATGCCGGGCGAGGGCGGGGAGATCCAGTGGCTCATCGAGATGTGATGCTAGATGGTCCAAAGCACGCCGGACGGGATTTTTGTCGCGGATGCTTGCACAGAAGCTCGGCACCTGGTCGGTGGGTGATGTCCGGAAAAGCCTCACTGCCGCCCACTCCAGTATTTTTGCTTCGGCGATGAGTTTTCCGGGTGCCGGGCTGCTTGCGATTCGTCCCAGAGCATGGCCAAGTTCGTTTTCCCAGACGCCCATCAGACCGCAGAAGGCGACGGGACATCCCGCGGAAAGCCATTTTTTCATTTCCGGGTGGAGCAACGCCCGGCCCAGCCGGGATGCAAGCCAGGTGGGATCAATCTTTACGATATCAAGGTGATGCTCGCCCGGATATCTCAGGCACATCCAGTCGGACGGATCGCCGCCGCCGGTCAGCGCATACATTCCGGGCTTTAGAATGAAGCGGTCCTTGCTGCCCCAGATCAATCCGTTTCCCCCATGGTTCATCCACAGCCAGATCTGGCCCTTGGAGGGAAATTGCCACCTCAGGCCAGCATTGTTGATCCGTGTGCGGAATCCGCCAGTGATCAGGCCCGGAGCTAGCAGGCTCCAGCTTAGATCGAGGTTATCATCGGTATCAGGCACACGGCATCGATAGTCTTATTGAGATCTATTCGCAATAAGAGTTTCATTTTTTATATTTAGTTCGATCCGACACGAATCAGGAAATCAGGATCATTTTCGATTGCCGCCTGGTTCGACCAATGGCGCATGTCCCGCATTTCGTCCTCATCCATCAGTTGAACATTCCCTGCAAGGCAGGCGGTTACTGTTTTCCCATCGTAACGGAAATCCACAAAACCATGGCTGGATGCCGGGCTGTCCTCGCTAAATTCTGTGGAAGACCAGATCGGGCGGGTGAGTTTTGGCGAGCGTATCTCGAAATAGCCCGGGCTGTCTTTCCCGGAGCGTGCCGAGGAGAAAACGATCAGTTCCTCCGGGGCGTGAGCCTCCGCGAGATGGGTGAGATGAAATTTTCCATAGGCTTCCAGCAGCCGTGGGGATGGAGGGAGCGGGCTGCCACTCCCGAAGTGTCCGCCGAGAAAGACGGCATTGATACCCAGATTTGGTTTCACGCTGACAAGGTAGTCGCTGTTTTGTTCGTCCAGGGCGGTCTCGTTGCCGTTGAAAAGCATGACTCCATCAATGCGCGGAGCGTTTGCGGCGAGCCGCCACGGGTAACGCGCATTCATCGGGGAGGCCAATGGCCTGCCATCAAGATCTGTGACTTCTGGATCGGATTGGTAGCCGGGCATCACCTGGCCATTATGATCGGAAGGGTAGGAAAGATAGGCTGTGATCAGATTTTTGGCGGCGTTGATTTCCGTGACCATTCGCGCTTTCTGACGCAGGCTGAGATAGCCTGTCGCGGAGATGCCAGCAAGGGTGGCAATGATCGCTGTGGTGACCAGGAGTTCTAAAAGTGTGAAGCCGCTTGCGTGGGGGCGTATGCGTTTTTTCATAGTGAAAGGGGTGTTCTGGAGAGGCGGAAAAACCGTTTTTCCTGAGGTGAATTCTGTTGCCAGGAGAAGGACCTGGCGGTCTGCGTGGAAAAGGTTTCAAGATCCATCCACGAGTTTTCCGTCAGGTCGGGACTCGCTTGGAGCACATAGCTGAAGCCCGGGAGGGCGACAAAAGAGAGGGCTACCTCCCCCGAGCTCTTCCGCTCGAAACTATTGAAGCCAAGCTCCGGTAGATTGTAGCTGATGCTAAGGCGGGGTGCGGAGTCTCCGAAGAGCTCGTGGACCGGATCTTCCTTGGTGTAGTAGGATACGAATTCGCCACCCTGCTGGAGTGCCGGATGAAGTGAGGTGACCGTCAGCCAGATAAACCCTTGGTTCAGGCTCTCACGGAGGTAACGGCCGATATCCGCCTGGCCATGGGAAATATGGTAGATCACCGTGGTGTCGACCGGGACCAGATCACCCGTCGATAGGCCGGAAATTTCCGCGATTGCCCAGGGCGCCGGTTCAAACCCATCGGTCACATTGTTGCTGACGTCACGAGGTGCGCCCGAGGGATCGAAGCCCAGCGCGTAGGCATTGCGTTTTCCTCTCGAAGCATCTCCCATCGGCGAAGTTTCCGTGAAAGTCGATGCCTCGTTTTCGTTACGAAAACCAGTGCCGAAAAGCTCCAGCGGACGCCCGCTATCAGCATCGGGAAGCGCTAGGTAGCCATAGGTAGACCAATGGTCCTCGCTGGGATCATAACGGAAAAGTCTGTCCTGGGCGATGACTGCCGAGAGTGAAATACTGTTTATTTCGTAGTTTTCCGCTCCCAGTCCGGTAGGGATTCCTGCCGACTCGGTATCGAATTTCACGATAAACTGGCCGAAGCGATCGTCCTGATCTCCTGCGGCAGGAAGAGCGCTGAAGGTCGATGCCTGGGCGCGGAATCCCGGCGTGCCATTGGAAGGATACATCCAGCGGTCTTCGGATGGTTCCAGGATGGTGAGTGTCACGCTCTCCCCAGCTGCCGCCGAGCAAGTGAGGAGAGCGCCTAACAACACGGAGAATCTAGTAATTACTGCTTTCACGGCGACGCTTGAAGCTGAGAAGTGAAAACGAAAGAAGCGCGAGCAAAGGTGCTGCTGGCTCCGGGACGACTTGGGTGAAGCTATCGGCTACGGCGAGATCCAGCTGGTAAATCGTGCCGTGCGGAGCAGTGGTCCACTCGATGGTGTAGCTGGAGATATTTTCAGGCGCCGAGGATAAATCCCATTGCCATGCATAGTTGGTCGAGGGCACTGGCGGCCCACCGAATCCGCCGGAGAAATTCCCTGTCGAAGTGCCGGTGTGGCTGGCGGCGATGGATTGGGCGCCTCCGTTGAAGCTGAGCACCGGATCACTGCCAAATGCGGAACCTAGATCTGCCTGGAAAATGATCGTTTCCGGATTCAAGGAAGTGGTGCCCGAGATACTGAAGGTGCCGGGTGTGCCTGCATCATAAAGGGAAGACGAGGCAAAATAGCCACCACCGGAGACTTTATTGAAGGAGCCGTTAGCGGTCGAGCCGGAGTCTGGATCGATCGCTGCCGGCCAAGGATTTGTCGCTGTAGGGTAGGATGGGTATCCGCTTGCCGAGGTGTAGTTTGTGGCATTGAGTCCAGTCCAGGCTGCGGATTCCGAATTTCCCGGAAGCGTGAAGCTGATGGCGGCATGCAGTGGTGAGGATAAGGCGAGAAGCAAAACGTGAAATTTCATATTTTTTGGATCAGTTTATGGTGAGATAGGGGCGGAGGGTCTTGGCGGTTTCCGTAGCTCCGGGTGCGGTTTTCTGCAGATCGCTCAGAGCTTGTGAGAGACCGGTGCCGCTGTGGGAGGTGGTGTAGGAGAAGGTCTTTTCCGCTGAATCACATGCGCTGAGCCAGAAGGCGCGGATATCCTTCCAGGCAGTTTGGTTTTCCCGCCACCAGTTGAGCGCGATTTCGGCCCTTTCGGATTCCACGCGTGTGTAGCGGTTCAGGCCCGTTTCGTGTGCGATCGCTTTGCTGGGATTGCCCCGGTCAATAACTTTCAGGTTGTCCTGGAAATGAAGCCAACCGGTCCCGGAAACGGTGTGGGTATTGGTGCCGAGCAGGTAATCGTAATCGTCTCTTACCGAGTATTCCCGGCGCGGCAATGGACGGCGTGTATCGGCGCCCCGCCATGTGGAAATACCGAGCCCGTGGCTCCATTTTCCCGATCCTTCATAGCGAGGGGTATCATCTACACTGGTGACAAGCTGAGTCCATCTTCCTGCGGAATCCTCCTTCCGAAGGGTAATCCTAGTCCATTCATCAATGCCGTCCGCACCGCTGTAAGCGAGCAGCTCGCTATCCTGCCAAGTCCAGATCTGCGCCCAGTGCTTGATGACCATATCGGTCTTCTTCTTCGAGTGGTTTACGACAAGAAGATGCTGGAGAATGATTCTCTCCGGGGTGTTTTCCGCGACCACGACGACTTCCAGGGCGTGCTCGTGATAGGGCTTGCTGGCTATCGGGTAATTCTCGGTGAAACTGGAGTCTTCTGTGAAATTGAAATCGACCTCGAAGGTGCCGGCCATCGAGAGGATGGCTTTGCGGTCGGCCTCTGGTGGAGCTGCTTGCAAATTTAGAGCGGCTAGAAATAGGGAGCTGAGTATTGCTTTCACGGACAGAACCATGCGCTGGTCCTCGATTTCCCGCTAACGCCCGGTTGTCACAGATGAGCGGTAGCTTGTCATTGCCGCGTGACACGGAGGGGCGCTGGCGTAACATCCGCGACTGTGATGAAAATTAAGTCCCATTACTGCCGGAGCTTGGTTCTGAGTATTCCGCTGTGGCTCGGTGCGATGATTTCCTGTGCCTCCCAAGCATCTTTGCCAAGCCCCTCATTGCCGGCTCCGAAGGCTCCTCCTCAGATTTTTTCCGAGTATAGTGCTGATAGAGATGCCACAATGGCGGGTGGATGGACGCGGGGAATGGATATGTCCGGAGTGGCTTTCGATGATACACGCACTGCGACTCTGATCACTCCCAGGCACGTTGTGATGGCGAAGCACTATTCCCGGAATGTGGGCGATGCCGTGATTTTCCATGATCGGAATGGCCGCCGCGCCGTGCGCAGGATTCAAGCTTTGATGGCGACTTCTTCCGATATTATGGTTGGATTGCTCAATGAGCCCCTGCCAGCCGCGTATCACAGCTATGCGCTGCCCTCCGTTTCTCCGAATACTGCGGACTTAGTAGATCGGCCGGTAATAGTCAGTGATCAAAAAAGGTCTCTTTTCATTCATTTGATTTCATCTATCCACGGTGGAACGATCGCTTTCAAGCAGGACGAGTCAGATCGGTATGGGTGGGGTAAGAATCTGGTGGTTGGAGACAGTGGTAACCCATCGTTCATGATCTCAGGTGGCGAGTTGGTATTGCTGGAGACCCATACCTATGGGGGCGCCGGATCCGGGCCGTTTTACGGGGCTGCTTCCGTCCAGACGGAGATTCGCGAAGCGATCACGAAGCTGGATCCCGGCTATCGGATTCGGACGGTGCGGATTCCTTGAAGATTGTCCCGCAGAGCTTCTCGGAGCTTGAGTGCCGGAGTTTATCAGCTACTTTTCCGGGTAGATGGATTTCTTTTTCGACAACATTATCTTTTTCCTGGCCGCAGCTGCCGGGCTTGTGCAGTGGTGGAAATCCACCCAGGAAGCCAAGCAGGAAAAATTGGCGGAAGAACAACGGCGTGAGCAGATCAAGCGGTATCTTGCCGAGCAGGAGGCTGGAAGGACCGAAGTGACAGCTCCGCGTGCGGCAATTCCGCCCCCGATTCCGAAATCCGCTCCGGTGGCCGTTGTTCCTGAAAAGAAGGTCGGCAAGCCACTTGCGAATGCTTCAGGAATGAAGATGCACGATGAGCTGGAAAGGCAACGGGCCATCGCCGATAGGCTCGCGGAGATCGAGCAGCGCAAACGATCGGAAAAAACAAAAATGGGCGGGAAAGGGAGCGAACACCAGCAGTATGTATCCGGGCCGTGCATCGGCGTGAAATCCAGGCTCCGCAACATGAAGGAGCTAAGGCAGGCGGTGGTTGTGAAAGAAATTCTCGACTCTCCGGTAAGCTTGCGCCAGCTCTGAGCTTGATTTGCCCACTCCTCTGGGGCTTTCTCCCAAGAGATGAGCGGTGGCGAAAAAAAGGTGGGAAGACTGAGATTGGAACTTTTTCCGAGAGCTGAGGCAGCAGTCAGAAGTGGTCATCCCTGGGTCTACGGGGATAGCATCAAAAAGCAGAACCGGCAAGGAGCGACCGGAGAGTTGGCCGTGATGTATGACAAGCGGGATCGCTTTCTGGCTGTAGGTTTATACGAGGCGGAATCCCCCATCCGTGTCCGGATTCTCCATTGTGGGAAGCCCGCAATGCTGGATCACGATTGGTGGCTGGAGAAGGCGCGGTTGTGTCTTTCCAAACGTGAAGAACAAGTCCTTGGGTCCGGAACAGACGGAGCACGAATGATCAACGGGGAAAGCGAAGGGTTTCCCGGTATTGTAGCAGATAGATACGGGGACACCCTGGTGGTGAAAGTTTATGCGGCCGGTTGGTTCGCGCTCTGGGAGGAAATCGAGGCGGTTTTCCGTGAAGTATTTGCTCCACAGTATCTCGTTCTGAGAATGAGCCGCAACATTGTGGCCAAGGCGAAGGAATATGGCTTGGAAGAAGGCTTCCGTGGCGAGGCCGGCGCTGAAATTGTGGTGTTCTCTGAAAATGGAATCCGTTTCGAATCCGCCGTGCTGAGAGGGCAGAAGACCGGGTTTTTCCTCGATCAGCGCGATAATCGTTCTCGTGTTGAGCAACTTGCAAAAGGGCGTGACGTGCTGAATGTGTTCAGCTTTTCAGGAGGGTTCTCCCTTTATGCTGCCCGTGGGGGTGCCGATTCGGTGACTGACCTCGATATCAGCGCACATGCGCTGGAAAGCGCTGCGCGGAATTTTTCCCTCAATTCCAGTGATCCGAGAATCGCGCAGGTGACGAAGTTTTCCGTGCAGGCGGATGCCTTTCGCTGGATGGAGGAAGATGAAAAGATGTTTGATCTGATCATCGTGGATCCTCCCAGCCTGGCCAAAAGAGAGTCGCAGCGAGAGGGTGCTGTGCGGGCTTATACGAGGCTGAATTCCAGAGCGATGGAGCGGTTGAAGCCGGGTGGTGTATTGGTGGCTGCCTCTTGTTCCGCGCATGTTTCGGCAGAAGAATTCCACACTTTGGTTGAGCAATGCATCCAAGCGGATGGCAGGCGCTGGCGCGAGCTATGGCGGCACGGGCACGCGCCGGATCATCCGGCGAATTTCCGGGAGGCGGAGTATCTGAAAGCGGTGTGTCTGGAAATGATCTGATGCGGGGGAAGCACTTGCCGAATCAACGAACGCATCAATAATATCCACTTATGTCATTTGCAGAACGCCGATTTCCTTCTGACCGTGGCGATATCATGCCGCAGCTTACGCCGGTGGTGAAATGGCTCTTGATTCTGAATCTAGGGATCTATTTCACCGATCTGCTTTTTTTAGACCATAGCATCCGGAATGAGTTTGCATTCACTATTCATTCAGCAGTTCACGAACGGAGAATCTGGGAGTTTGTAACCTTCCAGTTCATTCATGGGAGCGTAGGACACGTGGTTTTCAATTGTATCGGTCTGTATTTTTTCGGCCCGTGGATGGAGCGGTGGTGGGGGGCTGTGCGGTTCACATCCTTTTATCTCATCTCCGGTATCGGGGGAGCATTGTTCTATATGCTCTTAAAATACATCCATGTGCTGCCGAGCGTTACCGATACTTCCGGATTGGTGGGTGCTTCGGCAGGGATATACGGCATTCTTGTAGGAGTTGCAATGATTGCACCAAACTTGCGCGTCTCGCTGCTATTCCCGCCGGTTACGCTGAGCATCAAGCAAATGGCGCTTGCGTTGATGGCCATTTCCATCGGGTCCATTGTGTTTAAAATCGGCGGAAATGAAGGCGGGGAGGCCGGCCATATGGGAGGCGCGATTGTTGGCTTTTTACTGATGCAACTCGCGAAGTGGCAAGGCTGGATCCGGAGCGGGGGAGGGCGGGAACCCGCCGCTTTTCGCGGTATTCCCGGGAACAAAACCCGGGAAATCGGGCCCAAAATCCGGCCACGGACGCGGGTCGATCTACGCTCCTCGACGGAGGTTGATAAGATATTGGATAAAATCTCAGAGCATGGATTCCAGAGTTTGACCGCTGAGGAGCGGGATTTGCTTCACCGCGTGGCGAATCGCGATAAGGATTGAGCTATGACGGATGAGGAAATGATCAATTGCTGCGAGCCGGGTAAGCAAATGGAAAGATTGCGTGCTGTGATGCATCGGTTGCGTGCGCCCGGTGGATGTCCGTGGGATGCGGAGCAGACGCATGAATCCATCGTGCCGAATCTGATTGAAGAGGCATATGAGACGGTCGACGCAATAAAGCGGGGAGATGATGCGGACATGGTCGAAGAGCTAGGAGACTTGCTCTTACAGGTGGTTTTCCACAGCGAGATTGCCGAAGGAGACAAACGCTTTGATTTTGAAGAAGTGGCACGAGGAATTTCCGAAAAACTCATCCGCAGGCACCCTCACGTTTTCGCCACATCCACGGCCGACGATGCCGATGCTGTCCTGAAGCAGTGGGATGAAATCAAGCGGAAGGAAAAAGGTGAGAAGGAGGTCCCTTACCTACACGGCGTCGGCAAGGGTTTGCCGGCACTTGTCCGGGCGGGAAAACTCCAGAAGAAGGCGGCAAAAGTCGGCTTTGATTGGCCGGTCGAGACAGGAGTTCTGGCAAAGATCCGAGAGGAGTTGTGCGAGTTGCAATCCGCGGTGGAGGAAAGAAATATGCACGCCGTGGAGGAGGAACTGGGCGATCTTTTGTTCTCTGTGGTGAACTTGGCCCGCTTCCGGAATATCGATCCGGAGATACTAATGTCTCAAGCGAATGCCAAGTTTGAGCGTCGTTTTGGCGCGATGGAAAAAGAACTCAAGGAGCGCGGTCGCTCGCTGGAAGAAGCGGATTTGGTGGAAATGGAAACCGCCTGGGTGAGGGTAAAAGAGCAGGGATTTTGAGGAAATAGCGCATTTTTGCTCCTTTTCCATTGCCCGATGGAAAAGGTTTGTTAGCTTTCCCAACGTTTTGCTGGGAAAGGATATGAGTGCTCCTCTTGAATTACCTGTGCTTGTGTTGAACCGTTATTGGCAACCGGTCCACACTTGTTCGGCCAGACGTGCCGTCCACCTTCTTTGTATCGGCCACGCTCATGTGGTGCAGGTCGATGGCGAGGAAAAATTCACAACCCACGATCTAGGCTCTTGGATCGGTCACTCGAAAGGCATTGTCAGCGAGGAAATGATCCACAGCGTGAGGCTGGCTTTGCTGGTGCCCAAGATCATTGTTTTGTCGATCTATGACAGCCTGCCCAGACTGGAGCTGAAGTTCACCCGGCGGAATGTATTTTTAAGAGATAAGTTCACCTGCCAGTATTGCCTGAAAGTTTTACCGGAAAACAAACTGAATCTGGATCATGTCATTCCACGGGACAAAGGCGGTAAAACAACCTGGGAGAACATTGTTGCCTCCTGTGTGAAGTGTAATACGCGCAAGGCGAACAAGTTTCCCCAAGAGGCGAACATGTATCCGGCAAACAAGCCTTTCGCTCCCAGATGGCGTCCGCTTTACGGGCTGCAGGAAAATGGATTGGGGGATGAAAGCTGGGCCCACTTTTTGCATTTTGGCAAAAAAGAAAGCCGCAAGACCGCGTGATTATTTACGGCTTTGCTGGAGCAGATTTTCGAGGAAATATGTGATCTGCAATAAGGCGTCTTTGTATTCGGAAGATACCAGGACATCCAGATCCTGGCGGCAGCCTTCCAATAATTCGAGCGCTGTGCCCACCGCACCTTCCAGGGCGAGGTCATAGGCACCCGGCCCGACGAGGTCCGGAAGATCGATCTCCTTTTGCTCCAGGATCCGGTTGTTGATCTTTTGCCGCTGTTCTTCACTGGCCGCTTCCAACAAATTAAGGATCGGCAGGGTAAGTTTTCCTTTTGCCAAATCCGTCCCAAGCGTTTTGCCGACGATTTCTTCGGATCCGACCAGATCGAGGCAGTCATCATATATCTGGTAAGCGGTCCCGAGTTTCATCCCATAGGAGGCGAGGGTTTTCTCCGCGTTTTCATCCAAGCCGGAGACGGCAGCCGCCAGACCTGTGGCAGCGGCGAAAAGTGCGCCGGTTTTCATTTCGATCACGCGGAAATAGTCTTCCTTGGAAAGCGTGAGATCGAAGCGGCGTTGTGTTTGGATGATCTCACCCTGGCAAACCTCACGCGCTGCCTGTCCGACCTTGCGGCAGATATCAATGGAGTTGAAATCCGTAGCCAGCGTAAGCGCGTGGGAAAAAAGTGCGTCTCCGAGCAGGACCGCCAGGGCATTTCCCCATTTTGCGTTTGCCGTAGGCATGGAGCGGCGGGCAATGGCGCCGTCGATGATGTCGTCGTGGACGAGGGTCGCCATGTGGATCAACTCAAGGATCACGCCGATCTTGCGATGATCTTCAGTGACTTCACCTACCGCACCGCCAATCAAAATAGCAAGGGCCGGGCGGATACGCTTTCCTGAAGTATTGCAGATATAAGCGATATATGGCTCGACTGCGGAATCGAAGTCACGAACCTGGGCGCGGATAGCGGTCTCGACTTTTTCCAGATCTGGCCGGACTAGTTCGAAAGGGAATTGATCGTTGTTTGGCGAGGTGGCGGTGAAGGTGGCCATAGCGTCCGGAAAGCTATCCATGGATCAGCCTTCTCGGCAACCAGCATTCGGTGATAAATAAAAAAGAGACTTGAAAGATGGAAAGAGCAATGGCGGTTTAGTTAAGCATATGAAGAAACACACGATGTGGATGTTTGGCGGGGCGATGCTGGCGGCCGGTGGTTTGCAGGCAGGTGAGGGTTTGGGATATCAGGATACACCCATCATCACCGGCACCTCCTATCATGTCCACGATGGCGAAAGACCCCAGCCCCGCATCATCGAGACCGCCGGTGCGGTGGTGGTAACCCCCCCTTCCGATGCAACGATTCTCTTCGACGGGAAAAATCTCGATGCCTGGACTACTGACGGCGGAGAAGCCGTTTGGGAGATCAAAGACGGAGCGATGGTTGCAACCAAAAAGGCGATCAGCACCAAAGAAAAATTCGGAGCAATCCAGCTACACGTCGAGTGGCGTCTACCTGCGGAGCGGAAGGTCAACGGCCAGAAAGGTGGTAATAGCGGGATTTTCCTGATGGGAAGATACGAAGTCCAGGTCCTCCAAAGCCATAACAACAAGACCTATCCGGACGGTCAGGCAGGTGCGCTTTACGGGCAGCTGCCCCCTCTCGTGAATGCGACTTCCCCACAGGGCGAATGGAATAGTTATGACATTATCTTCGTTCCGCCTGTATACGAGGGAGATAGCGTTAAGACACCTGCGAAGGTTACGATTATTCACAACGGAGTGGTGGTGCAGAATGCGGAATCATATTTGGGACCTACCAGTCACAAGAAGCTCGCCTCATACCCGAAAACCCATCCGGACACCGCACCAATTGGTCTTCAGTTCCATGGGGACCCGATGGAATACCGCAATATTTGGGTGCGCCCTCTCGGCGAGCGGGATCAGCCGAACTAATTGATTGAATATATGCCTATGTCGGGAAATCGTTCCGTTGGATTGACTACGCGGTTTGGTCAGCTATTGTCGCGGGTCTGATGATGCGTATTTTCCCCATAGTCGCGGTTCTGGTTGGCTCATGCATGGCTTCATACGGCCAATTGGCAACGTCGCTGAGTCTCAATAAAAAGAATTATGTCGCAGGGGAGCCTGTCATCGCGGAAGTGATTATTACCAATCACAGCGGGCAGGACCTTACGCTTTCCTCGACCCGGGAGCTGCCATGGCTGGCGTTTGTGGTGACAAATTCCAGAGGAAACCCTGTCACGACCCGTAAGCTGAATGCCTTCGGAGCCTTGAAGATCAAAGTGGGTGAGTCGCTCGCTAAGCGGGTGGACCTCAGCGAATATTTCATGCTCAGCAGTCAGGGCAATTTTGCGGCATCTGCTGTGATTCGGGATCCCCATGGAAAGGTCAACGGCTCTTCGACGAACCGGTTGCTCTTCAATCTGAATCCGGGACGCACCTATTGGACGCAGAAGGTCGGGGTCAAAAACGATCGGGGCGCTGAAACCCGCGAGATGCGTTTGATCACCTTTTCCAATGGGCAGAAAACCCAGCTCTACGCGCAGGTTACCGATGGCCATACAGGTGTGCCTATGAGAACATTTCTCCTTGGGGACGCTATGATGCTGCGCAAACCTATGGTGACTTTGGACTCAGCTCAAAGAATGCACGTCATGTTTCTGGCGACTCCATCAATGTGGGTGCATTGCCAGGTAAGCGCTGATGGCAAGCTGGTCGATCGGGATATACACCAGCGCGCCTCCCAAGGCGATCCCGTGCTGATGGCTTATGGAGACGGGTCTGTCCGGGTCGTGAATAGTATCCCCTATGATCCTGAAGCGGTCAAAAAAGAGCAGTCCACAATACGCAAGGCATCAGACCGACCGCAAATTCCGGCTCAGTAACTGGAAATTCTAAAATTCCGAGAAAATTTTAAAATAGTCTTTACAGAGTAGCGGGATTCATCAATAAGACTTAATAATCTTTCATGCCTTACTAATTATGAAGACGCTTTTTTTCACTCTTCTGCTTGGGCTCGTATTTTCTACTGTTTCCAGCGCCTACAATTTTAGAACTGTCATTATCGATCCCGGTCACGGCGGGCATGATAAAGGCGGGCAGTGGGGGCGGGTATACGAGAAACATCTGGCGCTCGATACTTCCATCCGCTTGGAATCCCACCTCAAGAAAATGGGATATAACACGGTTCTTACCCGCCGTAGTGACTACTTTGTCTCGCTGCCAGGTCGTATGACGGTAGCGAACAAATACAAGAATGCGATCTACATCTCGATCCACTACAATTATACTTGGAAACAACAGGTCAGCGGCATTGAGACCTTCTACCATACCAAAGAGAGCTACAAGTTGGCCAAGGACGTCCATCGCGGTGTGATGAGTCGGGTAAAGGTTGTCGATCGAGGAGTGAAATATGCGCGCTACTATGTGATCCGTCACTGCAATCTTCCGTCAGTGCTTGTTGAAGGTGGTTTTGTCAGTAACTCCAACGAGCGGAGCCGTATGAAGACCGCATGGTTTCGTGATGCCATCGCGAGAGGCATCGCCGACGGGGTGCAGGACTTCCGAAGAGGAGGCTGATTCATTCGCTCAATACTTATCCGCTCTCCCGGCACGGACGCTGTTCGTCTCACGTTGGGTTTGATCCCCAATCAGGAAAGGCCTCAAAGGTCTTTCCTCTTTTTTGTCAGCATCCAATCGGACTGAGGGACAAAATATCGAGTCAGTCATCAGCATCTTCAATCTTTGTGTGCCGGAGGTATTATCGCTCTCGATAAAAATGAGCCATTCGTGAGGGTCGGGTTGCTACAAGTCTGATTGACCTCTACTCCGAAAGCTGCCTCTCCGAATCGCCGGAGTATCTCTAGGCCAGACGTTTGACCGTAAAAATATAAAACGCCACTTCCGTCTCCAGAAGTGGCGCTAGTTAAAGTGATGGAATCTTTGGAAAGATCAGTTCACCGCAACAGCAGAGGATCCGGTCTCACCTGTCCGGATCCGGATCGCTTCTTCCACATTGGATAGGAATACTTTACCATCGCCGATCTTTCCTGTGTTAGCGCTTTTTACGATAGCCTGGGCAACTCCCTCCGCTTGCTCATCGTCCACGACGATCTCGATTTTGACCTTGGGAAGGAAATCTACGGTATACTCGGAGCCACGATAGATTTCTGTGTGCCCTTTTTGACGTCCGAACCCTTTTACTTCGGTGACGGTCATCCCTTGGACTCCGACCTCTGCGAGGGCCTCTTTGACTTCTTCAAGCTTGAATGGTTTAATGATAGCTTCGATTTTTTTCATATTGCGGCGGATTGGTAGAGCGATAAGAGCAAGCGGTGTGCCAACTTTTTAAAATAGGTTGGGTTAAACCTGTGCGAATTTAAGCATATCTGAATGTGGTTGCTAGGGGAAATATACGTTCAACGTGAAAAATTCGTCGGATGGAGTTGCGATTTCGTGAAACTTGTTCCAGCTTCTGGCCGTAAAGTTCTAATCAAACAGCTATGAAAAAATTTATCGTCACTCTATTGTCCGCAGTTATTTGCCAGTTTGCTTCCGCAGAGGATGCTAAAGTGGAAATCACAGGTAACGACCAGATGCAGTTTAGCACCAAAGCGTTCGAAGTTACCGAAGGTCAAAAGGTGGTGCTTACTTTCAAACACATCGGCCAACTTCCAGCAGTAGCGATGGGGCACAACGTGGTAATTCTGAAACCGGATACTCAAATCCCGGCATTTGCCGCCAAATGTGCGCCTGCCAAGGACAACGGATACATCCCGGAAGATGCTGAGTCCAAGGAACAAATGGTTGCGCACACCAAGCTTATCGGCGGTGGCGAGTCTGATGAAATCACGTTCACAGCCCCTGCAGCTGGTGACTATCCGTTCATTTGCTCTTTCCCTGGTCACTTCGCCATCATGCAAGGAGTGATGACCGTAAAGGCCAAATAACATTTTCCATGTGACTTTGAAGCCGTCTGCCGGATTTCGGTAGACGGCTTTTTTGTTGAGATGCAGGTGGAAGGAAAGGGAGCCTGCGAGAAGGCACTACGGGAAGAGTCCGCGGGTCTTTTTTGCTCCTGCAACGGTGCTGATTGCAATCGCCTGGGCGGCCATCCGCATGGGAATATTGTTCCGCATCGCAAAGCCTGTGACCTGCTCGAAAGCAGCATTGAGCTTGGTTTCCAGCTTGCTGATCACTTCCCGCTCGGTCCACTGGAAGCGCTGAAGATTCTGAACCCATTCGAAATACGAAACTGTCACCCCGCCGGCATTGCAAAGCACATCCGGTATTACAAAAACATCCCCGCGCTCCTCGATCACTCGATCGGCTTCCGGGGTTGTAGGACCGTTGGCGCCTTCTGCGAGGACTTTGCACTTGATGGCTGCAGCATTAGCCTTGGTGATGACGCCTCCGATCGCACAGGGAGCCAGAATATCGCAGGGACGGAGCAAGAGCTCGCCGGATGGGATCGATTGTGCACCGGGGAAATTTTCGATAGTTTGGTGTTTCCCCGTGTAGGCCATGAGTTTCTGGATATCTATCCCTTCCGGATTCCATAACGCTCCACTGACATCCGAAACGCCAATAATTTTGATTCCGTAGGAGCTCATGGTGGCAGCGGCATGCATGCCTACATTTCCGAATCCTTGGACAATTGCAGTGGCTTCAGCGCTTTCCACGCCCAGTTTTTTCAATGCATTGGAGGCGAGGAAGGCAACCCCATGACCGGTTGCGCGTGTCCGTCCGGCAGATCCTTGAAGGGTGAGTGGCTTGCCTGTGACAATTGATGGAACAAGATGGCCGGAATGAGTGGAGTAAGTATCGGTAATCCACGCCATGGTCTGCTCGTTGGTTCCCATATCCGGAGCCATCACATCAATTTCCGGACCGATGAAGGGGATCATTTCCATGGTGAAGCGGCGGGTCATTCGCTCAAGTTCGCCTTCAGACATTTCCATCGGCTTGCAGCAAATGCCGCCTTTTCCGCCGCCAAAAGGTAGATCGAGCAACGCGCATTTCCAGTTCATCCACATGGCCAGAGCTGCCACTTCCCCGACATCGACGTCGGGATGATATCTCAATCCGCCTTTGACGGGACCTCTCGTGAGATGGTGCTGAACCCGGTGGCCAAAGTAAACTTCCGTGGTTCCATCATCTTTTCTGATGGGAACAGTAACGGTGATAATCCGTTTGGGCCATTTACACCGCTCCCGAATTTCCGGAGATAGCTGCAAAAAATCAGCAACTCTATCGAATTGCTCAATCGCCATGGAGAAAACGGGATTTTTGAGAAGTTCTTCACGCATATTTCAGAATCATGCGTGAAGAATAAAAGAAGTCCAGAAATCAGGACTACCTTGCGAGAATAACAACAGCGTGCTCATCGTAGCGCGCCTTGGTATTCGTCTGGCTATGCAGATAATCCAAAATGGCTTTTACCGGCACGTTCCTTAGATTGATGGTGACCCGCCTGTCAGCCAGTTTGTTTTGCGGATCTTCAATGACGAAATTTGGTGAAATTTCGCCATCATTTTGTTTGCTCATTGCAGCTGAGAGAGCGTCGATGGCCTCCTGGACGGTGGCATCCTCGAGTTGGTAAACCGAAATCATCACAGCTCCTATTTTTGCTTGGGTGGCAGATGATTTGATTGCGGAAGCATTGATTTTCACTTGGCCGGCACGGTAGCGGGCATTCGCATGATTGGGGAACAGCTTGAGCGCGGCGTTGTAGGCTGCGCTGGCAGTCGCGGGGTCACCGGCTTTCTCTGCTGCCAAGCCTCTTTGGTAGTAGGCTTCCGCCTTCTGGCCGGCGGATTGAGCGAGAGCCAAGGAGCTGCCGGCGGCCAAAGTCAAAAATACGACGAGGGTTTTCATAGTTTCCGAAAATAGATTGAAAACCCTAAAAAATCCAGAAGGGAATTGCTACAGCCCCATTATGCCTTGCCCTCGGCAAGCAGCTTGCGGAAGTAGTCTATCGTGGGATCCAGTCCGTCCTCTAGTTTCACTTTTGGTTCCCAGCCGAGTTCCTGTTTTGCCAAAGTGATATCCGGTCGGCGCTGTTTCGGATCATCGCCCGGGAGAGGATGGAAGGTAAGCTTTGATTTCCCCCCGACCTTTTTGAGAATCAACTCGGCAAGCTCCAGCATCGTGAACTCTCCCGGATTGCCGATATTCACAGGACCGGTAATACCATCCTTGTTCATCAGGCGGATGAAGCCTTCGATCAAATCATCCGCATAGCAGAAGGAGCGCGTCTGAAGTCCATCACCGTAGATGGTGATATCCTCGCCCTTCAATGCCTGAACGATGAAATTTGACACTACGCGGCCATCGTCGGGCAGCATGCGGGGACCGTAGGTGTTGAAAATTCTTACGACCCGGATATCCACATTGTTCTGGCGGTGATAGTCAAAGAAAAGAGTTTCAGCACAGCGTTTCCCTTCATCATAGCAGGCGCGGATGCCGATGGGATTTACCGAGCCTTTGTATGATTCCGGCTGGGGATGGATTTCCGGATCACCATAGACTTCCGAGGTGGAAGCTTGGAATACCCGTGCACCAACACGTTTTGCCAGGCCGAGGCAGTGGATGGCCCCAAGAACCGAGGTCTTGGTGGTTTTGATCGGGTTATGCTGATAGTGAGGGGGGGACGCCGGACAGGCGAGGTTATAGATTTGATCCACCTCATATTTGAATGGTTCCGTAACGTCGTGACGGACCAGCTCGAAGTATGGATTATTCAAAAGGTGGGCGATGTTTCTTTTCCGACCGGTGAAGTAATTATCCATACAGATAATCTCGTTTCCTTCGTTGAGAAGGCGTTCGCAGAGGTGGGAGCCGAGGAATCCGGCTCCGCCGGTGATCAGGATGCGCATGCTGCGGTTTAAACCCTAAATTTCAGAATTTAAACTCTAAATTGAAGAGACGATTCACGCCATGGGTTGGAGATTTACAGGAGGAGATCCAAGCCTTTGAAAAGACTTAGTGCGGTTGCCCACCGATCACAGCTCCGAAAAATGTTCGACTATGCCGTGCGCAAGGGCTGACCGGTTTCGATGCCCCGCACTCGTCCCTGCCGGCTGGGGCATATGAAAAGCTGACCACGCTTCGGAATAGTCGTGATCGCGATTCCGTAATACGTGGTGGCAGCGGCGTATTTCTCTGCGCAGTGGGTCAGAACGCGCTCTGCACCATTCCTCCTTCGGCGCGGATGTTGCTTCCGTTGATCACGGAGGCGCGGGCACTGCTGACGAAGGCGACGATGTCGCCGATTTCCTGCGGTTTGATCAGCCGCTGGATCAATGAGGTGGGGCGGTTCTCCGCGATGAAGCGAGCCTCAGCTTCTTCGGCAGAGAGGTCGGGGAAGACATCGGCGATGAATTTCTTCACTCCTTCGGTGAGGGTGGGGCCGGGCAAGACGCAGTTCACCGTCACTTGGGTGCCTTTGGTGAGTTCGGCAAGCGCACGTGATATGCCCAATTGCATCGTTTTCGTCGCGCTGTAGTGAGCCATTTCCGGCGCGGCCTTGATGCCGGATTCACTGGAGATGAAGATCACCCGTCCCTCATTGCGGTCGAGCATGCCTTTCAGGTAGTGCCGCGCCAGGCGCACGCCGCTCATGATGTTCGTTTCGAACAAGCGCTGCCAATCCTCGTCGGTTTCGTCGAAAAATCCGACCGCCTCGTAGATACCGAGGTTGTTGACGAGGATGTCGATTTCGGGAAAGGCCGCCAATGTCTGTTCGGCGCCTTCGGCGGTGGCGTTGTCTGCGACAAGGCCTTCGAGCTTCGCATCGGGCAGCTGCGCACGAATGTCAGCGCAGGCTTCGTCCACCCGTTTCTGGCTGCGTCCATTGATGATGACACGCGCGCCTTCGGCAGCGAGCGAGCGGGCAATTTCAAGGCCGATTCCAGCGGAGGAGGCGGTGACAAGGGCAGTTTTTTCGTTTAGTTCAAGATTCATGATTTATCGTAGGTTGTGGCCGTTGAGTGCCTTCCAAAATGAGCGCTCAATCGGTTGTTGGCTTGACCTTAGGGAAATTTCACGGATCATACAAATGATGCAAATCATACGGACGTATCAGTATTATGATTAATCTCGAGTGGCTACGAAGTTTCAAAACGATCTATGAGCGCGGTAGCATGACCGCAGCGGCGGAACACCTGTTCATCTCGCAGCCTGGAGTCAGCCTGCATCTGAGCTCTCTGGAGAATCATGTGGGTTACAAACTTTTCGAGCGCCGCCCGCGTCTGCTGGTGCCGACCGAGCACGGGAAACAACTCTACAATGCCATCGTCGATCCCATTGCGCGGCTGGAGGAAATCGAAATCAAGAGCCAGCGCAGCGCCTCCACGGTGCGGCCGACGATCAGCCTCGGGATGTGTTTCGAGACCTTTCAACTGAGTTTGGAAGAAGCCGTGCCGGACTTGCCATTCAACCTCGTTTTGGAGTTCGGTGAATATCGGGAACTCTTGAAAAAGCTCGAAGACCAAGTGATCGACCTCGTTGTGACGCCTCACAGTCCGGAGCTGCGGGGAATTAACTATGAGAGATTTTCGCAGGAAAAGATCGTTTTGGTTGCGGGCAAAAATCTTGATGTGAGCGGATTTGATTCCACCGATCCGGTTGCGCTAAGGGACTGGTTGCAGCGGCAAGCCTGGTATGGCATTGCCGGGGACAACGATCACATGTTGCGTTTCTGGAAGCAGAATTTCAAGAGCTCCCCTGACTTCCGGCCAAACTACATCGTCCCGAACTTTCACTCCATCCTCAGGAGCTTGTCACGCGCTCCGGGTCTGGCGATTGTGCCGGATTTTCTATGTATGCAAGTTCCCGGGGTCACCGTTCTTTGGGAAGGCTATACCCCACTCGTCAATCATCTTCACTTCGCCCGTCACAAGAAGAATCCGCACGAAGCGAACTTGCAGCGAATCATGAAACTTGTCCGGAAGAAGATGCCGCCGCTCATTGACTGAAATTGACCCTGTCGGATCAAGGTATGCCCAGCTGGAGATGGTGGGCTGGCCGGTGAAGGATTCGGATTCCATATGCTCGATGATGTTCGCAGTGCGGAGCATGAACGGACGGGAGTGAATTTCCAGTGGGCGGAATCAGCCTTTAACATTCAATGTTCTGACGCTTGACGGTTTCCGGAGGTAGTGGGCATGGTTTTGCCAATGAGAATTTTGACGGGGCTGCAGCCAAGCGGAAAACTGCATGTGGGAAATTATTTTGGTGCGATGAAGCCTGCCGTGGAGCTGCAGGGTGAAGGAGATTCGTTTTATTTCATTGCGGATTATCACTCGATGACATCCGGGCAGGATGCGGAAGCGCTACGGACCAATGTGCGGGAGCTTGCCATCGATTTCCTTGCCTGTGGACTGGATCCAGAGCGTTCTGTTTTCTTCCGGCAGAGTGCGGTCCCTGAAGTGAATGAACTGGCATGGATTCTTTCTACTGTCTGCCCGATGTCGCTATTGGCGAAATGCCATTCATATAAGGATAAAACGGCCCAAGGTATTGCCGCGAATCATGCGCTTTTTGCTTATCCAGTGCTAATGGCGGCAGATATCCTGATGTATGATGCGAACAAAGTCCCTGTAGGAAAAGATCAGAAACAGCACCTGGAGGTGACGCGGGATCTGGCTGTCAAGCTCAACGAGGCCTATGGCGAGAACACCGTGATCCTGCCTGAGCCTATCATCCGTGAGGAAACCGAGACTGTTCTTGGACTCGATGGCCGGAAGATGAGCAAAAGCTACAATAACACGCTGCCCATCTTCGGCGATGAAAAGAAATCCAAGAAGCTTGTGATGAAGATTCCTACGGATTCCACGCCGGTGGAAGAGCCGAAGAATACGGAAGGCTCCACGATTATCGCACTATACAAGCTTTTCGCGAACGAGACGGATGTGGCCCAGATGATCACGGATCACCAGAGCGGTGGTTTTGGTTACGGCGAATTCAAGAAGCGTCTGGCAGAGGCATACTGGGACTGCTTTGCGCCGATGAGAGCACGGCGGGAGGAAATTCTTGCCGATCAAGGATACGTCGAGGATGTCTTGAAAAATGGTGCGG
The DNA here is from genome assembly GCF_042683045.1 of Luteolibacter algae. Classification (NCBI taxonomy): domain Bacteria; kingdom Pseudomonadati; phylum Verrucomicrobiota; class Verrucomicrobiia; order Verrucomicrobiales; family Verrucomicrobiaceae; genus Luteolibacter; species Luteolibacter algae. The sequence goes on from NZ_JBHUIT010000001.1 coordinate 152,203, forward strand.
AACGTGCGCGAGAGGAAGCAACCAAAGTTCTGGACCGGGTGAAAAAAGCAGTGGGTCTGATCTGATTTTCTGGAGCTTCCGGCTGGAATTCTTCTAACTGGAGCGATGATAAAACATTTCCTGCCTGTTTGCCTCCTTTCTCTGCTTTGTGGGGAGCTGCACGCCGCGCCACAGAGCCTGTATCTCGCTGCCGGCGAGAAGATATCGGTATATACGATCTCGCCGGAGACAGGAGAGCTGACTCCTTCAGATGGTGTGGATCTGGCCGGTGTCGGGCCGTTTACTTTTTCTGCCGATGGCTCGAAAATGTATGCCAGTGCCAGCGTCAAGGGCGACAACCGGATCGCCACCCTGGAACGTGCCGGGAACGGGGCTCTTGAAGTTATCGATTCCGCACCGGTGACAGTGAATGCAGGCTACCTGGATCTGGATAAGACTGGAAATTACCTTGCTGCAAACAGTTATCAGGATGGCACCGTCTCTGTCTGGAAGCTTGAGGATGGAGTTTTCCGTGGTGAATTGGTTCAGGAGTTGGCGCTGGAACAGCATGCCCACGGAGCGAATTTTAGTCCTGACAACCGCTGGCTGTTGGTCCCCGCCACCAGCCCCAACAAGGTTTTTGTCCAAGCGTTTGACGAAAATACTGGAGAAATCGTCCCCAATAAGCCTGCGTTCGGTCAGGGGCCAAAGGGCGAAAAGGAGGCACGCAATCCGCGTCATCTGATCTTTCATCCTGCGAAGAATGACATCGCCTACACAACAAATGAGAAGTATGAGCCAGGTGTATGTGTCTGGAAATGGAATGGAACCGATGGCACCCTGACTCCGATACAAAATATCGTGACGATCCCGGAGGAGTTCTCCGCTGCTGGCTCCACCGCGACATTGCGCTTAACCCCGGATCACCGTTTTCTCTATGTTTCAAACCGCCGCAGAGACGGAAAAAGCAGCATAGCTGCCTTTCGCGTGGATTCAGAGAGCGGCCGTTTGCAGCTGATCAGTCACACGCCGTGTGAGAATATGCCACGTTCGTTCTGCATCGATCGCACCGGCAGCTTCATCTATGTCGCCGGACGTGAGGACGGTTTTCTAGGCGTTTACAAAATCGATCAAAACAGCGGAGCGCTTACAAAGGTGACCCAGTATGAAGTAGGGAAAGGCACCCGCTGGGTCGAGGCTAGGTAAGTTCGTTGTAAGGCATTGGGAGGACGGAGGGTATTGATGGGTCGAAATTGTTCCTCCTATGAATTTATCGCCAAGATTCGCTCATTCTGCCCTAGCCGCCGCCCTGCTGTCTCCTTTGATGGCGGATCCCCTTGAATACAAGGCTGAGCGGGATATCGCGAAGGATAAGCATCTTGTTCTCATCGCGAGCGATCATGAGTATCGCAGTGAGGAAACATTACCTGCGCTGGCACGAATCCTGGCGAAGCGGCATGGATTCGATTGCACTGTGCTTTTTGGCGTGGACGATGATGGCTTCATCAAAGCCGGCGAGCCAAACATAAAAGGCCTGGAGGCTCTCGGCTCTGCGGATGCGATGATAATGTTCACCCGCTTCCAGGCATTGCCTGATGAGCAGATGCAGCACATTGATGACTACCTGAAGCGCGGTGGACCAGTGATGGGGCTTCGGACATCCACCCATGGTTTCCGCTACGACGGGAAGTCCGGCCCGTATGCGAAATATGATTTTCAATCGAAGGTCCAAGGTTATGAAGGCGGCTTCGGCGAGCAAATCCTCGGTCAATCCTGGGTGGGGCATTATGGGAAAAATCATGTCCAGAGGACTCGTATCAAAGTTCTTCCGGAGAAAGCTTCCCACCCGATCCTCAGAGGAGTGGAGGGAGTGATGCATGTTTATGCCGGGGGATATAATGCCGAGCCGAAATCCGACTGGGAAGTTCTGACAATGGCGCAACCTCTGACGACCATGGCGGCCGATTCCCAGCCAGATGCCTCCAATCCGCCGATGGCCAGTGAATGGACACGGGAATACCGTGCGGAAAATGGTAATAAGGGCAGGGTTTTTACCTCGCTATACGGGGCTTCCGAAGATCTCACGGATGCCGGTTACCGGCGGATGCTGATAAATGCAACTTATTGGTTATGTGGGCTTGAGGATCAGATTAATGCGAACTCCTCCGTGGATTTTGTTGGCCCTTACCGTCCGAACACATTCGCCACCGGGAAATACGCGGTGGGCATCAAGCCTTCCGATTATGCGGGCTTTGAAAGCCAGATCCCCGCAAATGATCATTTGGCGCAGCCTATGCCAAAGAAGAACAAAAAGTAACCCGGCTTACGTTTTGCAAGTGAAAGCGTTTCGCTTAGAGTTCCGCTATGAAACGAGTGTTGTGCATTCTTGAAAACGGCTTTGAGGAAATTGAAATGGTCACCCCGGTCGATCTTCTCCGTAGAGCCGGAGTCGAGGTTGTCCTGGCTGGTGTTTCAGGTATGGAGCTGACTGGCCGCTCGGGTATCACCGTAAAGGCGGACTCGCTATTTTCCGAGGTGGCCGGGGAGCGGTTTGATGCCCTTTTTTTACCGGGTGGACCCGCTGTGATGGAGCTACGGAAGCAGGAGGATGTGGTTGCTCTGATACGTGCGTTTCATGAGAGTGGGCTTTTGATCGCCGCGATTTGCGCTGCGCCTCTGCTTCTAAAGGATGCGGGCCTTGTGGATGGCAAACGGATTACGGCCCATTTCAGCACCGAGGACGAGCTGCCGGGCAATACCGGAGAACGGCTGATTTATGATGGAGAGTTCCTCACCTCCAGAGGAGCCGGCACCGCACTGGATTTCGGATTCGAGTTTGTGCGTATTCTGGTGGGGAAGGAAGCTGCGGACAGCGTTTCCGAAGCGGTGATGACCTAATATTCAATCTGCTGTTTCGATTATGATGGTAGTGCATGGGGATATGGTTTTGCTTCAGTTCAGATGAGTCCCGACGCGCGACAGGATTTCGCTTTGGCGTTTTTGAGTATCCTTTTTGAGGGGGCTCCTTTCATTCTGCTGGGCACGTTGATCAGTGGCTTTATTGACATTTATCTGCCATCGGGAGCGATGGATCGGTTTCTGCCCAAAAACAAAACGCTGGCGGTCATGGTCGCGGGGCTGCTGGGTGCTATTTTCCCGGTTTGCGAATGCGCGGTGGTGCCGGTGATTCGCAGATTGGTTGGCAAAGGTCTGCCGATGAGCTGTGCGCTGACTTACATGCTTGCTGCGCCAATCGTGAACCCCATCACGGCACTCAGCACTTGGAAAGCTTTCCAAGGGCAATCGCCGTGGATGATGACAGGAGGGCGGATGCTTCTCGGCTACTTTGTCGCGGTGGCAGTGGGACTATTGGTTGCCAAAGTGTCATTGAGAAGAGTGCTGAAAAAAAGTTTGGTGGAAAAGATTGAGAATGAGTCACCTGTCGAAGTCCATGATCACAGTTCCTGCTGTGGCAGTCACGGGCATGATCATGAGCATCCACACCATCACCACTCTGAAAAGGAACCGGATGACCGGCGTCTAATTGCCGCGATGCGCTCAGCGATGAAGGACTTTGTGGATGTGGGTGTTTATTTTACAATCGGGGTCGCGATTACCGCACTTTTCAATACTGGTATCGCCCCGGGAGCAGAATGGCTCGATGGGCTGGCGGGGAATCCTATCGCCGCACCCGCCGCGCTAATGGCACTGGCATTCATTCTCAGTCTCTGTAGTACATCCGATGCATTCATTGCGGCGACTCTGGCAAAATTCACTTGGGGGGCTAAGCTCGCTTTCCTGGTATTCGGGCCGATGCTGGATGTGAAACTGTTGTTTTTGTATCAGACAGTGATGCGTAGAAAGTTCATTGCCGTTCTCGGGCTCGGCCTGTTCCTAACCATTTGGCTAGCCGCGATTGCCATTCAACAGTGGGTCGTTAAAATCTGATGAAACCGGAGATTCGCAGAATTTTGTTCTCACTTGCGGTGCTGCTTTGGGCGGGCTGCCTTTTGTATTTCTACGGCTCAGGGCGGATCGTGAAATACCTTGCTCCGGATTTCAGGCCTATCGCTTTGGCCGGAGGATTGGGACTGGCGGTGATGGGTCTGTTCAACCTACTGACAGCTTTCCGTGAAGCCGATTGCGGACATGATCATGGTTCCGACGGACATGATCACGAAGGGGGCGATATGAACCCGTGGACGACATTTTTGATCATGGTTGTGCCGATTGCCTGCTCTATCGCGTGGACGAAGGATGGATTTTCGGAATCAACCTTGGCGAGAAAAGGATTATATGAGGATGCCGCCCCTGAGAGCACGGTTTTTCTAGGATCGGTTTTGCCACCGCTTACGATGGAGGAAATCGAAAAAAGCCATAGAAAGACTTCCGATGGCTTTTATGAATTCAGCCTCATGGAGCTTTTTTTCGCCACGGGGGACAGGGAACTCCAAGGGTTGCTGGAAGGCTTGAAGGTCGAAACGGAGGGACGAATTGTGGAAGAAAAATCCCGGAATGAGAGCGGAACCCGTATGCGTCTCTATCGTATGTTCATGACGTGCTGCGTGGCAGATTCCCGAGCGATCCCGATCGTGCTGGAGTTTGGCAAAGAGCCCCCTTTGTTACCTCAGAACGGCTGGGTTCGCGTTGCGGGCACGATGACATTCCCCGAGGAAAACGGAACTCTCCAAGCAGTGCTTGAGGTGGAGCGGGCCACTGCTGGTGAAGTTCCCGCAGAGGAAAAATTCCTGATCGGACGTTAAGCCTGTAGCTGATGGTCTCCGTTCCGGACTGACTATTCGTTATCCAAGAGCGAGATCGAAAGCTTTAGAAAGAGCTCCGGAGCAAGGGTAAAAAGAGACGATTCTCCACTGAGTCTGCCATACACATTGCGGGATTTCGGATCCACCGCCAATGATAGGGTCTGGGATTTTTCCCCCGTGGGATCGCCAAATTCATCCACCGTGTTTTCAGTGAGAACAAAGGTGAGCAAGGGACTATCCAAAGCCTGCAACGCATCTTCGTCGTTCGGCCCAAGCCATTGGCTGACTTCGATATTTTCCAATAGCCCGAGTAGGAAATTGGCGCGTGCGGGATCCAGATTGGAAGTGACCTCCTGTCCGCTTTGATAGGCTTTCCAAGTTTCTCCCAGGAAATCATATCTGAGCTTGAGGGGAGGCTGCCCGTCCGCATCCCGGATCAGTGTTTTGAGGTCCACGCGATTGACGGACCATAGGCGGGCATGCCGCCACTCGTGGGGCCGCACTGCGATTTTTTCCAGGAAAGAATTCTCCAATCGCATGATTGTCGCGCTGTCTTTGCGCTTGGCGAAGAGGTTGCCTCGGGTATCGAGACCGAAGGCGATACCGAGAGTTTGATTGTTTTCCGCAAGAAAGGTGAGTGAGAGAATTGGCTTGTCCAGGCCCCATGGAGAAAGGTCTTCCGGCGCGGCATCGGTCTCGAAGGCAACGGCGCGTGTATCTGTGATGGCCTTTAGCAACTCGTAAAGCCGTTGCTCGTTGGCCGGCTCCTCTCTGCCGGCGATCGTTGCCATCCACGGAGAGGGAGGCTGGCGGGAGATAAGTATGAGCGGCGAGGTGGATGGCTCAATCGCGATGCCACGTATTGAGGCGATGTTCAGGTTGCTCAATGTGGGGTCCCTTAGATCATTCACCGTCAGAGGAAGATCCGAAATGGAGATCAGATTTTGCTCTACCTTCAATGGGAGGGTGAAAAGCGTCCCGGGTCTATCGCTTATGATCGCTTGGGTTTCCCGGGAATCACTGGAATCCGGTGGAAAAATCTCAAGCACGGTTTCTTTTTCCGCGCCGAACGGAAGCAAGGCGATCTGGCTGTTTTCCATCGCTGTGTCGCTGGAAGGCAAAGTGACGTCCGAGCGATCGCTCAACTTCGTTGCCTGAAGCTCGAAAAGTCCTTCGAGTAATTTTTTCACCGCCGCCGGATTTGTAGGTAGCTCCAGTGGCTTGACGATTCGCCAAGGGGATTGCGCCGTTTCGCGTCCGAGCGTGAGTTCGCCCTGACTGGTCCGGATTCTGATCTTCTGCAGAGCAAGGGGATTGAAGTAAAATGGGCGATGATCGCGGAGAAACTTAAAGCCATCCTTGAAGAGAGGAAGAATATCCCCGGTAGCTGCGTAGACGTGGGTTTTTCTACCACTTTCCAGAGGTAGAAGGTAGGTGGTGGGGATTGGTTGTGGATTCTCGCCCTCGGGTAAGTTCAGCCAGGGCGTGCGGCGACCTAGGCGGAAGAAGGCCAGGGATTCACCGTCTTCATTCTCAAGCCGAACCTGACTATTGCCAGTATCCAGGCCTATCAACGAGGGATCCAGGTCATCACGGGGAGCACGGTCTTCTACCGATGTGGTATTGGCAAATGTCAGTATGGCCAATGCCGCGCGTGCGTCCATGCGATCGGTCCAGGGACTGGTTGCTTCCCAGCCTGTCTCGCTTTTGACAAAGCGAGCGGTCTGCTGCCCGGTGGTGATAATTATCCTGGCCACTTTTTCCGGCTGGAAATCCGGATAAATTTTCTCACCGATATCCGTCGGCGGAGTGCCTAGGATCCGCTCCAAGCTCCCTTCCTTCAATTGCCACGTGGCAAAACCGCCGAGAACTGTGGCGATGATCAGAAGGAGCAGTGTGAAAAACAGCGAGCGCATCGTGAATTAGCTACGGCGTGAGGAGAAGACGAGACCGCCGATCAATAGAAAGGCGAGCGGAGCAAAAAACAGATTCAGGCGGTTGATGAAGGATACCTGGGCGTCAAGAAGAGGCATTTTATAAGTCCCGATAGTCCGGGGGGACAGACCTGTTAGGGAATCGCGCCCAACAAGCCAATTCGCGGCAGAGGCCAGAAAATCAATATTTTCAGCGCGTTGGCGGTCGGGATCCAAAAAATCTGTATTGGAGACGACAATCATCCTGGAAGTTTCTGCCGCAAAGCGATCATCGTTGGCAGCTCCGCGTGTTACCGAAGCCGCGAGGTAGAGGGGAGCTGGATTGTCACGGATCGGGTCAAAATTTTCTCCTTCTTTCGCATCTGCCGTATTCTTGCCGAAATCGGTTTCTCCCCAGAAGCCATCTGAAATGCGAATCAGGGGCGTCGGGTTGATTTTACGGACGATCAGATCATCGGCGTTTTCACGTATCTGGAGGGAGGATGAAGCTCCTTCGAAAACCGCTGCCTGACCGGCCAGATCCTTGATGAAACTGACTCCCTCGGTGAAATTGCCCCGGGCGGTGGTTATCAAGCGGGTAGTATCTTTTGTGATAATACGGTCCCGCTGGGGAGTGACACCTTTAGAGCGGAGAAACGTCCTGAGCTTTGGCGGGCATTCACCGGCATCAAGCAAGATCAGGAGAGCGGCGCGTGGCGTGTTCCAGTAAGCTTCCAGAGTCTCGATTTCCGCATCGGTGAAATCATATTTCGGAGCAATGATTGCGAGGCCATTGATCACATCTGGTATCGTTTTCAACCCCGCGAGGTTGGCCGGGGTGATCTGGATATTCTGGTATCGCAGCGTTGCCGCAAGGTTGTTCCAGGGTGAGTCATCGCCTTCGGTGTCGATCCTTGATTTGTCCGCGAGGAAAAGGAAGGTCCGGGGTTTTCCCTCGATGGCCTCTACCAGACGGGCTGTGAGAAGGTCTTCCGCGCGGAAGGTATCGGGCCGGCGCTGCCCGCTCTCGTCCATAATGTAGGTGAGCATTTCCTCTGCCAGGGCGAGTGTGATGTGGGGGTTGAGCGCTGGTGTGCCAGCTGTGTTTTCCGTAACAATCGGGGTCTCCTCGCTGGGCCGGGCATCGATCAAGATCAAATCCCTCACCAGTGTGAGATTATAGGCGGCGGTAAACTGCTGGGTCCTGTCCGGCGAACGCAAGGGATCGATAATCTCCAGCTCGATCCTGCCGTTGGAGCTGCGTGCGTATTCTTCCGCCAAAGCCCGCACGCGCTCGTAGAAAGGCGAGGAGCGGCGGAAAAGCATGGTCCACTTTATGGGGCGCTCGCGCGTTTCGATGACATCGCTTTCCAAGTAGCTCTTCGTGGCAGACGAGAGCGTGTAGTCCCCACTTCGGGAAAAGTCCGCCCGCATGTGATTTTCCGAGGCCAGATAATTGGCGAAAACGACGGCGGCCAAAAAGATGACAATCTGTAGAATAGATAGAAACCCGAGGCCGAATCGGTTTGGGCGCGAGGGACGTTTTGGTTTGTCTGACATTCCTGTAGGGAAATTTTTGTAAGATCTGGGAGAAATCTGTTCTGCGGGTTATGGCCTCCAACGGCGCAGATCAATCACTTGGTAGGTGAGAAACAATATGAATGCGGAGAAGGAAAGGTAATAGACCACAGGACGGCTATCGAGCAGCCCATTGCTGAAATAATGAAGATGCTGCTGAGAGGAAATATAGTGGAAAAATCCGGCACCTGCGAAGGATTCACCCCAGATCACCGTTACGAAGCCGAGGAAATAATGAATGACAAGAATCGTGATGGTGATAATCCCGGCAATGATCTGGCTGGAAGTCAGAGCGGAGGAAAGACATCCGATCGCCGTGAAGGTGGAGCCCATCAGGAGAAGAATGGCAAAACTACCCAGTAGGGCACCTTCGGAATAAGCGGGAGGGATTTCCGTAAACCATGAGAAAGCCTTGAACTGGAAATAGGCGGGAATCCAAAGAATCACATAAAAAATCATCGCAGCAAAGTATTTGGAAAGAACGACCTGCCAGGTGCGGACCGGAGCCGTGAGCAAAGTTTCCAAAGTGCCGCTGCGCTCTTCTTCCGCGAACAAGCGCATGGTGATAAGCGGGAAAATGAAGAGGAAAAAGAACCAAAAAAGCGGAGTGTGGAAGGTCACATAAACCAGACTGTCCTTCACCGGCGTGTCGCGGAATCCTTTCATTGCGGATGAGAGGGAGAGCCCCTGCATCAGCACAACAAAAGCTAGAACGACCCAGCCGAAGGGACTGAGAAAGTAGGTGTTGAGTTCCTTTCTGGTAAGGATACGGAGGACGCGCATGGGTGGGAAGATTGAACAGGCATGGCAGAACGTCCAACATAGAAATGCAGGTTCTCCCAATCAATCGCACGGGGATTCGGGGAATGAGCCGAAAGAATCCGGGAGGGCTGCTCCGGGGATGGCGGACGATCTAAGAAAATATGGGTATCGAATGAAGGTGGCCGCTATTCCTTCAGATAAAACAAGCTCTGCGGAGAGGGCCCGCAGAGCTTGTTAAGAAGCCGTAGCTATGAGGTTTCCCTCAGCCGATGTGGGCAAACTTCTCGTCCACAAACTTCAGCACGAGAGTCTCGACTTCCTCATTTTCAAGGCGTTCGATGGCCTCGATGGAAAAGCCACGTGCGATAAGCTGTCGAGCTGTCAGCGGATCAATTCCACGAGCGCGGAGATAGAAAATTTCTTCATCCGCGATCTGGGAGGACGTTGAGCCATGCGAGCATTTTACCTGATCTGCATTGATCTCCAGCCCGGGCATGGAGTTTGCCTCGCAGTGGTCGGTCATAAGAAGATTCCGGCAGGTTTGATAGGCATCTGTGTGATGTGCTTTCTCATCGACGAAAATCAGACCCGAGAAAATCGTTTTCGAATGGCCGTAGAGGGTGTTTTTGTAAAGTAGATCCGAATAGGCACCTTCCGAGATATGGTGCTGGAAAGTCCGTTGATCATACTCTTGTTCGCGATCCGGGACAGAAACCGAAAGCATATCCGAGCGTGAGCCGGCACCTTCGAGGCGGGAAAGTGATTCGTTACGTGCCCAGGATGCCCCGACGTTCAAGATGAAGCCCTTGGCGCGGGCATCTCTCGCCGTGGAAGTTTCGTTGATCGAAATGATGCGGGTTACCTCGTTGAGAGACTGGATCGCAATGTAATCGAGCTGGGAATTCTGACCCGCATAGATGTCGTTGAAAGCGATCGCCAGAGCAGGCGTCACATCATCCACAGAGCGGAAAATATCCACCACACGCACCTTTGATGACTTTCCTGTTATCACCAGGGTATGAGGAAAAGTGGTGGTTTGCCCGGAAATCCAGTGATGCACCTCAATGACTCCTTCGATTTCCGTATCATCAGGAATGTGAACGAAAAGGCCGTTTTTCAGAGATGCTTCGTGGAGTGCCGAATATTTTGCAGAACCGAGACGGGTCTCCTGCTTCATGAAATATTTTTCAACGAGATCGGAATGTTGCTGCAGTGCGTCCGCCAGTGGCAGACAGATGGCTCCGGCAGGTAACGTCGATTCCGAAGCGATAACCGCGTCATTGTGAAACACGAATTTTGCCGCCGGTTTTTCCACGCCATTGGAGCGTGAAATAAGCGCTGCGTTTTCAACTGGCGGAGTTTCGCCGGAAAGGTTTTCGAAATTGAGTTGTTTGATGTTTGCAAAGCGCCATTGCTCGTCACCTCGTTTTGGAGTCGGAGTGGTTTCGAAACGCTTTTTCGCAGCTTCCTGGCGGGCTTGGAACCAAGCGGGAAAAGTAGAAGTCATTATTTGGAAAATAAAAGTGAGAGAAGATCGGGGGTGGAAAAGCCGGCAGCCATAGGGCGACCTTGCGGATTAGCCGACGGAGCCTTCCATCTCGAGATCGATCAAGCGCTTCAGTTCCACGGAATATTCCATAGGGAACTCGCGGACGAGATCATTGATGAAACCGTTGACTGCAAGTGACATCGCCTGCCCTTGGTCGAGACCGCGCTGCTGCATGTAGAAAAGCATTTCCTCGGAAACCTGTGAGACGCTGGCTTCGTGCTGCGTGGCGTGCCTATTGCCTTTTACGGTTATGGCCGGGTAAGTGTCTGTGCGGGAGTTGCTATTGATAAGCAGGGCATCGCACTCGGTGTTGTTTTTGCAGCCTTTGAGATGCTTTGGAATGTGAACCTGGCCACGGTAGGTCGAGCGGCCTTCGCCAACGGAAATCGATTTTGAAACCACATTGGAGGTCGTGTTGTCCGCCGCATGGATCATTTTTGCGCCAGTATCCTGGTGTTGACCCGAGTTTGCGAGGGCGATGGAGATAACCTCTCCGCGAGCGCGCTCGCCTTTCATGATCACACCCGGATATTTCATCGTCAGGCGGGAGCCGATATTGCAATCGATCCAGCGGACTTCGGCATCTTCCATGGCCAAGCCGCGCTTTGTAACGAGATTGAAAACGTTGGAAGACCAGTTTTGCACGGTGACGTATTGGATTTTCGCACCTTTCAGGGCGACGAGTTCCACAACTGCGGAGTGGAGCGTGGCTGTCTCAAACTTTGGTGCGGTGCAGCCTTCCATATACATGACTTCAGAGCCCTCGTCTGCAATGATCAAGGTGCGCTCGAACTGTCCGAAAGACTCCGAGTTAATGCGGAAATAAGCCTGAAGCGGCTGCTTTAGCTTCACGCCCTTCGGGATATAAATAAAGGAACCGCCGGAAAAGACTGCGCTGTTGAGGGCCGAGAATTTGTTGTCACCCGTAGGGATAACTTTTCCAAAGTAGGGACGGAAGATTTCCTCATGCTCCTTGAGCCCTTCAGCGGAGGTGACAAAGATGACACCTTGCTTTGAAAGCTCCTCCTTCATGTTGGAATAGGCGGCTTCGGAATCGTATTGGGCTTCCACACCGGCGAGGAATGCACGCTCCTGCTCGGGAATTCCGAGACGCTCAAAAGTCTCCAAAACCTCGGCAGGAACTTCATCCCAGGTTCTTTTCGGTTTTTCACCGTCTGACAGATAGTAACGAATTTTATCGAAATGGATGTTGTTGAGATCCTCTGTCGCCCAATTCGTGGGCATCGGTTTACTCTCAAAAACTGCGAGCGCCTTGTGGCGGAATTCGCGGACCCAATCCGGATCCTGTTTTACATCGGAGATGTAATCCACTGTGGCGGAGGATAGCCCCCAGCCAGCATCAAATTTATGGCGTTCGGGGAAGGTGAAGTCCCCTTTTGTGCGATCCACGTCGATCGCATCTTTGGTTTCCTCGTCGAGGACGGCGGAAGCTGTTTCTTGAAATGACATACTAAATAGGTGGTGTGGTGTTCTCAGGTCCCTGAAAACAGGGCGTTTAGGCGGTCGCGGCCTCCTTGAGGAATTCGTAACCGTCCTTTTCTAGCTCTAGCGCGAGTTCCGGGCCGCCGGAGCGGACGATGCGGCCCTCTGACATGACGTGCACGTAGTCTGGCTTGATATAATCGAGAAGGCGCTGGTAGTGCGTGATGAGGAGCATGCCGCGATCTGCCGAACGCATTGAATTCACGCCCTTGGCGACGATTTTCAGCGCATCGATATCCAGGCCGGAATCTGTCTCGTCGAGGATACAATACCTTGGGTCCAACATGATCATCTGAAGGATTTCATTGCGCTTTTTCTCACCACCGGAGAAGCCTTCGTTGACTGCCCGTGCAGTGAACTTCCGGTCCATCTCAAGAAGGTCCATTTGGGCGTAGAGATTCTTATAATATGCCACAGCATCGATTTCCTCTCCTTTGGGAAGGCGGGCCTGCAGTGCGGCGCGGATAAAATTTGCGTTCGAAACGCCTGGCACCTCGTTGGGGTATTGGAATGCGAGGAAGATGCCCTGGCGGGAGCGCTCGTCGATGGATAGGTCGGAAATGTCCACACCGTCGAGTGTGATGCTTCCGGAGGTGGGGATGTAACCTTCGTGGCCGGCGATCACCTTGGAAAGCGTGGATTTCCCCGAGCCGTTAGGGCCCATAATGGCGTGAATTTCCCCGGCAGGGATTTCGAGGGTTACACCCTTGAGGATTTCTGTGCCGTTCTCGAGAGTAGCGTGGAGGTCTTGGATATTAAGGCTCATAGTGGAGATTAAGAAAAATTATTTGGTCGATTGAATATCTGGTAAAAGGGCAAGGTGGAATGAGGGCCGATCAGCTCATCTGGCCGCGGAGGGTGATCTCAATGTCTTTGATGACGGTATTGGGTGGAAGATCGAGGATATCGGTCAGTTGTATTCCCGGTTTGAATTTCACATCATGGATCGTGCCGGTTGTTTCGTCGTGAAAATGTCCGTGTTCGTCCAGATTCGGGCAATAGCGGGAGGGTTCTCTGTCGAAATTGACCTGACGGATGATTTTGTGCTGCACGAGCGCTTCCAGGCAGTTGTAGACGGTAGCCAATGAAATGGTGGGTAAAGACTCCTTGATGCGCATGAAGACCTCATTTGCAGTCGGATGGGTGCGCTCGCCCATCAGGAAGCGATAGACTTCCTGCCTTTGGCGGGTCATACGGAGGCCGTTGATCTCCTCGGGGACAGTTAGGCTGTTTGTGCTGGAGGGTTGGGCTGTCATCTCTCAGGGAAATTAGAATCATTCTTGTTTGTATCAAGAACTATTCTAATTTTAATTTCATCCAAGTGCCGTTTTTTCTTTCCGGGTGGTTCCTTGCTGCCTTTATCCGCAAGGCGGCGTCGGGACTGGGCGTGTCATGAGACAGCACAAAGAGAAAGAATTTTTTTAATACTTTGGGGGTAAAGGCAAAAAATACTTGCACGCAGTCCGGATCCATGTTGGTTTCCCCGCCCGCCCACTAAGCGGACTTAACTTTTTTCCTTATCCGGCCATGGCCTACGCAGTAATCAAAACAGGCGGTAAACAATACCGCGTCCAAGAAGGCGACACACTCGACGTTGAGAAACTCGACGCAGCAGTCGATTCCGAAATCACTTTCAACGAAGTTCTCCTTCGCGGCGAAGGCGACAGTGTCACCATTGGTGCGCCTTTCATCGAAGGTGGTGCGGTGACCGCTAAAGTTGTAGATCAAATCCGTGGCCCTAAAGGTGTTGCGTTCAAGTTCAAGCGCCGCAAGGGCTTCCATAAAACCATCGGCTTCCGCCGCCATATGACCAAATTGGAGATCACCTCCATTGGCTAATTCCCGAAAAATTAACTGATCAAATCTCATGGCCCATAAAAAAGGACAAGGATCCGTCAAGAACGGACGTGACTCACGCAGCAAGCGCCTTGGCGTTAAGAAGTTCGGCGGACAAGCCGTAATCGCTGGTAACATCATCATTCGCCAGCGTGGCACCAAGGTTCATCCAGGTGTGGGTGTAGGTTGCGGCAAAGACCATACGCTTTTTGCGCTTACAGATGGCCAAGTGAAATTCGATCGCGAAGGCGGCCGGGTAAACGTCGTCGCTGCAAATTAAGCGTAAAGCTTGGTAATCAAACTTTCGAAAGCTCCGAAACGTAAGTTTCCGGAGCTTTTTTGTGTCCGCAAATCTTGAGCTTCACTCAGGTATGGCTTTATGCCGAGGTGTCTTTGAATAACTCGATGGAGTCGATTGCTGCGGAAAGCTCGACCAGCTTCCACTGACGATCCATGTTCAGACGTATCGTTGCAAGATGCTTGTGATGCCATTGTCCGGGATCGATCATGGAAACAAGGTTTCGTCCGCGGACCTCGTAAAGATGGTAGGTTTCCCCTACGATGGGTTCGAAGTTGATATCCGCCTCATAAATCAATTTATTCCAATTGAAGTGATCAATTGCGGCGAGGTATTGTTCGCGGATTTCAGAGAGCTTTTGTTGAAGCTCTCTCTCAACCTGGGATATCCCGCGGGACTTGAACGAGCTGAGATCGGAAGGAATGATTCGCGGGCTCAGCGTGGCTACGGGATATGGCATGAATGCCGATGACTTCGGGGGATCTGACATCGAATAGGGGCTAGTAGTTGCTTTTCGTCTTGGAAATCCAACTTCGCAAATAAAAAAACCGGGCGACCACAATGATCGCCCGGTTGAGGGATGGGTTTTCTAAGATTGTAAGTAAATGTTACTCGGATGGAGCGACGATTGTCGGGGTGATGGAGGTGCCCCAAATGGTGTCAGCCCCAGATTGGGTGAGAGTTTTACCTCCACCAAGAAGAGCCTCGCCATCATTGTTAATATTTACAGATGCAACGCTGTTATCGATGCGAAGCAATACTGCCTTCTTATCGAAGGGATCAGGATTGAAGTTTTCTCCGCCTTCGGCGAGAGGCGTCATAGCAATAACGCGGGCAGGGTTTCCAGCGGTGCTTAAGCCGTTCTCAGTATTAAGCATGTAACCGAAGCCTACTTCACGATCAGCAAGTGCTTCCACACCGTTGATGTCTCCATCGGGTTTCTTGGTGAGGCCGGTTTTCGCATAGAACATCTGTTCGGACTGAGTGATGTTCGCGCGGAACAGCTGACGGAAATAGCCATTGGAGTCCTCGGTGGTTGGATCAACAGTGCCATCCGGATTGTTCTCAGTTACTTCAGTCGCTGTTTCGGCATCCGGAAACGAGCCGTATTCTGTCTCGAACTCGAACATTGCGAGGCCGATTTGGCGTGCGTTTGAGGTCGCTTCAGTTTGATCAGCTTTTTTCCGTTGGCGAATGACCATCGGGGCTGTCAAGCCGGCCAGTGAGGCAATGATCACGATAACGACGAGGAGTTCCACAAGGGTGAAACCACGTCTTTGGGTTGGATTGGTTTTCATTATATTGTATTATCTATGGGTTTGTATTTTGGGCAAGTGCCCGGTAGTATAACCTAGAAAACGAAATGTCGTTCCGAGGTTCTAAAAACCTACGATTCGTGAAAGCGGATGCAAGCTATAAATTCGTAAGAGCATCTGTTCACAGCCGATTCCCCATTTACGGCCGGACGGCAATAGACGCTTTGTCCCGGAGCTTGGCCAAAGTTTTTGCCTCGTTATCGGTGATCGGATAAGGGCCGGAAAATTCCACCTCATGGGATCTGCCGATTCCACTGCGGCAGGCAAACGCCTTGCGGGCGTTCAGGTAATAAATAATGAGATAACGGTTTTCGCCTTTGTTTGTCTCTGCGAGAAAATCCGGATGACCCTGCTGGGCAAGAAAAACCCCTAGATCCGGGTAGTAACTGGCCAAGGCATCGAGACGGCGTTGACCGAAGGTGGGGGGATTCTCCCGCACGAGCATGATGTTGTCATTTGCTGCAGAAGTCGTCTGTCTTAGATACCGCGCGCTTTTGTCGGGCTGGCAGGCTGCGGCAATAAGCAATATCGCGGATGCAGAGAGGGTATTGCGAAGGATGCGCTTCACTGTGGGAAATCAGTTTCTGTAATTATTATTTCTATCCTTCTGAATGATGCCCGCAATTTTTTTAGTATTCGGGCGATTTCCTTCGGAATCGATGAAAATGGCTGTTTCCAGCGGCACCAAAAACTCAACGGCGGAGTTTATCCCGACCAGGTTGCCAAAAGCATCCACGACAGGGCCGCCGCTATCACCGGGCTGGAGAGGAATATCGATTTTGAAACTACGGTTTCCGGTGAAGCTATTTTCTGGAGGTAGTGCGGAACGGAGCCTCCCCGGGGAAGATTTGAAACCAGTGGCCATGCCACCATGAATGATGCCGCGACCGGGTGAGAGCCACTGATGGGGTGGCGTCCACTTATAGAAATAGGTTGTTTTTACCGGAATGTGGAGGATGGCAAGATCATCATGGTAGGATCTCCATACGATGCGCGCCTTGCTGGTGGTAATGCGCCCACCGTTACCATAGATAATGAATACATTGCGCCCGGAAGCGCGTGCCAGAACATGATCAGCAGTCAGGAAATAACCATCCTCGGTAATGGGAGCGGCTGAGCCTCCATCCGCGTCCTTGGGGGCGTTCTCCATGGAGAAACGCTGATTGACCCAGCTGCCCAGTTCGTTGCGGCGTGTCACGACGACTGCTGATAGCCTCTCGCGGACTATCTGGCTGGCGACTTCCCCGGGAATGGTAGTGTCCGCTGCCGGTGGGGACGCCAATGGTGAACAAGCCATGGATATCGTTCCTAGAACTACGGCAAATAATTTTATGAAAAGTCTATCCATCCGCACACAGAAAAGCACAGCCGGTGCCTCGCGTCACATGATTTCATGAATTAAGAAACAAATGTTCGACGGCTTTGCGAAATGGCGCTGCCAGAGGAAGCTCTGCCAGCCGGTGCGGGGAGATCCATTCATCTCCCTCGTGTATTTGATCCGTGCTCCGGTTTCCGTGATAGACCCGTAGCGTTACCCGGTAGCGGGTGATCGGATAGGTGCTCTGATATGCCAATTCCAGACTGGCGCATTCCGCCGGGCTGCGCAGTGGAAGTTTCCATAGGCCATTGCGGCGGCTGCCATTTTCCTGGTGGAGTAATATTCCGCGCTCCTCGTCCAGAAGCCAGACAGCGTATTCGGAAATATCGGTAAGTTTTGCCCGAGGTTTCTTTAGGGGGAGATTTTCCGGGACGACTGTTTTGCACCATGGGCTAACCGGACACGCTTCGCAGTGAGGAACGCCCGGGCGGCATATGTTTTGGCCGAGTTCCATCATGGCGTGGTGATGTCTCGCCGGTCTCTCGGGATCGCAAAGTGTGCGGGCCCATTCGCGGTGCTTCCGGATTCCCGGAGTCGAATCAATAGGGGTTTCGTCGTCCATCAGACGGGCGAGAATTCTTGAAACATTGCCATCGACGAGAGCCGAAGGTTGGTTGAAAGCGAAGGCTCTCAATGCGGATGCTGTGTAGGGGCCTATTCCCGGAAGGGATAGAAGAGTAGATTCATCGCCCGGAAAAGTTCCCCCATGTTTTCCCGCGATAGCCCGGGCGGTGTCCCTGAGCATGCGGGCTCTCCGGTAGTAGCCGAGACCTTCCCAGGCTTTTAGCAAACTCTGGTCGTCAGCAATAGCCAGCGATTCGATATCCGGAAATTTCTCAAGAAAACGTGTATAAAAGCCTTTTCCCAAAACTGTGGCGACCTGGGTTTGCTGGAGCATCATCTCGGATACGAGCACAGGATATGGCTCGGAGGTCCGGCGCCACGGGAAATCCTTTCCCACACGGTCGAACCATTCTCCGAGCGCATTTCGGAACTTCGGGGCTGCGTCCAGAGCGCTGCGCTCGAAGCGCGGTTTGAGAAAGCTCATCAGCGTTTCTTGCGGAGGCGTTTGCCGGACAAACGTGTTGCGATAAGATTCGGGCAGCGTCCATTAAGCCGGAGCTGTTCACAGCTAGCTTCGATCTTTATCGATTGCCGGACCGTTCGGAATCCAAGGCGGCGGGTAACGCAATCTGTCTGGATATCAACGTTCCCGTCCTCGAATTCAATGATCTTGCTGCAATCAATGCAGACGAGATGATTGTGGGATGGTTTATCGAGGAAGTTGGGATCGTAGGTGACCTGGTTTTCTCCAAGATCGATTTGCCGCAGTAAATCCGCTTCGACCAAGAGCGAAAGCGTGCGGTAAACTGTCGCCCGGGAGGTCTCTCCGTCCACCTTTCTTACTCGGTCGAATAGTTCTTCGGCGGTAAAATGTTCATCGCGTGAAAACACAACCTCGGCGATCTGATCCCGTTGCACAGTCCGCCGAAGGCCCTTCCGCCTGATGAAATCATCCAGCCTTTCTTTGATCGCAGCCTCCATTTCCGCGTGATGCTAAATGTAAGAAAGAAAAAAGTAAACAATGAGCCTGCTGTGGGAATGAGGATTCTGACATTGCACGCCCAAGCTTCCCGATACAAAGTCCCGTCAGGCATTATTGCCTGATCATTTCTTCTTTTTCCCATGAATAAACCCCGCGGTGCTCCGTCCTATCCAGTGCAAGATCCTGCAGGATCCGCGGAAACGGATTCACAGGCGATAGATCCCGCAGAGGATCTGCGTTTGGTAGCTCTTGCCCAGAAAGGCGACATGAGTGCTTATGATGAGCTCATCATTCGCCATCGAGGAAAAATTTACGCAATGATTCGCAATATGGTTAAAAACGATGCCGATGCCTGGGACCTGTCCCAGGATGTGTTCATCAAGGCTTGGAAGGCTCTTCCACGCTTTGAGGCACGGGCGCGTTTTTCCACCTGGTTGTTCCGGATCTCTCACAACGTGGTATACGACTGGGTCCGAAAGCGGAAAATGGAGAGCGCCGGCGAGCTCAATGACGAAATTTTCGACCGCGATAAAATCGATCTCTCCGCAAAAACCGCGCCGGCTCATGTGGAATCGCCGGATGATGCACTCTCGAATACCGAGTTACGCGAAAAAATAGAGACCGCTCTCGGCAAATTGAGCGAAGAACACCGGGAAGTGGTTGTTTTGAAAGACGTGCAGGGCTTATCCTACAAGGAAATTGCCGAAGTCATGGATTGCACCCTTGGCACCGTAATGAGCCGCCTCTTCTACGCCCGTCAAAAACTCCAAACCCTCCTGAAAGATGAATATGAATCCCGATGAAACTACATTAGCTCTCTGGCTGGATGATGAACTCCAGGGTCCGGAGCTCGCGGAGATGAACCTCTGGGCACAAGATCATCCTGATCAGCTGGCTGCCCGCGAGGAGCTCCGAGCTTATCGTGAAATGATGGCAGGGAATATTCCCGCCAGTGAAGAGCCGCCATTCCCGGACTTTTTCCTCAGTAGAGTGAATCAGGGGATTCGTGACCTTCAGCTTGAGGAACAAAAGGCGGTCTCTTTGGCCCGTCCATCGGAGAAGCGCGCTTTTTGGAAGTCTTGGCTCATGCCCGCTGCCGCTTGCGCAGGGATGGTATTTGCCTTTGGCATCGGACGGAAAACCAGTGATGGGACCTCGGCTTCTGTAGCCCAGGCACCTGCATCCCAGGTCTCATCCCCGATGGTATACACTCCCGAGGAAGGCGTTAATGCACATTGGTTTGCCAGTAATCAAGCTGGAGCTGCGGTAATAGTGCTGGAAGGTGTCACTGCTATTCCTGATTCCACGGATTTTTCCGAAACGGTTTATGTGCCTACGATCCGGGAAGCAGACCGGACAGCGACTCATGATAACTTTCAGAAAACCTTTGAAAATCAATGAATCTCCGTTTCCCGCGTAACTTTTGGCTGTGGATCTGTGTGGTGATGGGTCTCATGACGGCTGATTTGCCTGCCCAGAAGGATCCCGGTAGAGAAGCTGTCGGGAGCTTGGAGGTGACGGTTTATTATGCGACCAACGGCGATCCAGGAGCTGCCGGGACACGTGCGCAGGAAATCTCGGAAAAAACTGCCGATAGATTGCGGAGTGAGAGTCGCCTGGACTTCACGCATTACAGGGTACTTGGCGCGGAAACCCAGCCAATCCTGAGAACATACGAAAACTGGGCGCAGCCGCTCAAGCCTTCTGATGAGATTCTGGTTCGTTTTGAGACAAGAACGCAGCCCAAGGATGATGAGTACATTCTCGATCTGGAATTATGGGTGAGCCGGAAAAAAATCCTCAAGACCGATGCAAAATTACGTCCGGGGCAGCCCTTGTATGTCTTGGGGCCAGAGTGGCGCGGAGGGTGTTTAATCATCGCAGTCGCACTTGCGCCACAGTAGGTTCGGGTATCATATTGACGCATGAAATGTTTTTTCACGATATGGTTGGCACTGACAACTTTCCTCAGTGCCGCAGGCCTTAAATTCGAGAGTGAGCTTATTGAAGTGGACGCCGCAGTCGATGCGAGCGTTGTCACCAGTGACTTCAAGTTCACCAATAGCGGATCCGAGGATATCAAAATCGTGAACGCCGATGCCGGATGTTCATGTCTTTCGGTTCAGGTTGCCGGTGGAAAACTGATCTACAAGCCCGGTGAATCCGGTGTATTGCGCGCCACTTTTGAAGTCGGCAGCTTCCAGGGGGAAGTCAATAAACCTATTCTCATCTGGCTGGAGGGAGATAGCGAAGAAAAGCCATCCGCCCAGGTGATGCTCCGGGTCCATGTGCCTGTGATGATTAATCTTGAGCCGAAAACGCTTAAGTGGGAAGTCGGCGATCCGGCACAGCCGAAATCCATCGAAGTGACGATGGACTATGAAAAACCGATCAAGGTTCTATCGGTTTCCACGAGTAATACAGATTTTGAGTCTAAGCTGGTCGTCGTAGAAGAAGGAAAAAGCTACAAAATCGAGGTGACTCCTAAGACAACATCCTCTCCCAGCCTAACCATCGTTCGCATAGAAACCGATACGGATGTGAAAAAGCAGCGTGTTCAGCAGGCATTTGCCGTAATCCGGGCACCATTGAAAAAATGAAGACCTTGACGCAGTTGGCAATCATTGGAGTGCTCGCGTGTGCTGCCGCAGGAACGACTTTTTTGATAAAGGGGCCACCCGAGTCTCGTGTCATTTTCTGTGATCCATCGACTTTGCGGCCCGATGAAATTTGCCTGGCCGATGTGGAGAAGGATGCGCTTTGGATCGATGCCAGATCGCGCTCCGAATGGGAGAAAAATGGTTTGGATGGATCGATTTTATGGAATCTCGATCCAAATGAAGATTCCAATGCCTTCGAAGCGGAAGCGGCGATGCATCTTATCGATGCAAGGCAGGTCGTGGTTTACTGCGGAAGTGAAGCGTGTGGCACGAGCCGCCAGATTGCTGACAGAATCCGCAGCCTACAATTTGGGCCGGAGGTCAAAGTGCTGTTTGGCGGCTGGGAGGCGATCAAGGATTCCAATTCAAAGCCTTGATATCCAGTGCTTCCAGAAATGGTTTTTCTGGATCCTCCTCGGTGTTCCATCTCATAAAAACGGTGCAAGGCTTCGGCTGGCCGTAGGCTAGGCCAGAGGTTTCATCCTCCAACATATAACCGATTTTCGATTTTTTCCCAAAATACGCTTTGGCTATTTCTTTCGCATCTTCCCGTGCGAGAATTTTCAAAGTGAACTTCTTCTCGGGGTTCGGGACATCGTCATAGCAGAAGGCCCCCGCGGAGATGATTACTTGAAACGTGCCGGCGTCTTTGCCCGGGCTGGCGGCGAAATTTGCGAAACGTCCGCCGTATAAATCAAGGAAAGGATCCACCACGACCTTTGGTGGCCCGGTGCCGCGGGTGCGCACAAGCATCGTTTGGAGATTGGGAGTTCCCGACTCTGTGGCAAAGTCGACCAAGTAGTAATAATCGATTACCTGCTCGATGGAGTTCGTTTCCCGGACATCGACGGTGATCTTCTCAATCTCTGGAAGACTGCTGTTGAGAGGGGAATCGATGAGCTCACTTTCATCTCTCCTTGTCTCCAGATGTGGCATTCTTTCTTCCAGCGAATCCATTGACAGGAATTTTTCCAGTAAAGCGTTTGCGGCAATTCCTCCGTCAACGGCTTTTGCCTCCTGTTCAGGTGGCGTTTCTGAATTTGGTTCTGCGATGGCTGGCATCACCGGAGCTTCGGTAGGTAAAGCGGTATTTTCCGGATCGCCCGTTAAACTCTCGAAAGTGTCGCCCTCGTCTTTGGGAGGGGTAGCGGTTTCAGAAGGTTGGTTGGAATGTCTTGTGGAAGTATCCGGCTCACGTTGGAGGAAGGCTTTCATCCCAAGAACGACTCCCAGACTCAGAGCGAGAAATAGGGCGGGCACCATCAGGCGCAAGAGCCGGCTGCGACGGCGTCGAATCGGAGGGGCGGAGCCGTTTTCCGTGCGGACAGGTATATGACCGGATGGTTCGGCGCGGACTCTCGGCGGCGTGCTCGGGGGTTCTGCCCGATTGGGTAGCTGACGAGGCTCCGGCCGGAGAACTGTGGGGGGCACTTGGGGCTGCTGTGGCTCGTAGGAATCGGAGACGGGTAAGGTCTGTCTTGTGCTTTGATCAGGCGGAAGTGGATGGGATCCCTGAGGGGCATTTGGCTGGTGGTGATCCGCAGGAGGCCGACTGTCCTGGAGGGGAGCCTGCGGCGGGGCAGCTGGATAGGGAGCTTGGATCAGCACCTGGCAATATGGGCAGGGACCCGTGATGCCCGCAAGTTCAGCGGGGATCGTCAGGTGCGTGCTGCAAGACGGGCACAAAAATGTAATGGAATCCGAGGGGTTCAATAAAAGAGGGGATAGCAAAGCGATCAAATTCAGTCAATGCTTCAGAACTCTTAATGAAATTTTCAGAAACAGCGATCGTCTAGCGAAGATGGTCAGATATCTCCGTAAAGATTTCTCCGATCATAGACCTGCCGGAGCCAAATAGCGTGGGAATGAAGAAATAAAATAGTTATAGAAACGAAAAATAAAGGCCGATTATCTCTATGGGCCACATGAATAAAGGCATGCCGTTAAATACGCTTTTCGCCGCGGCTCGTTCACCCCTGGATCCGCCATATTCACAACCGTTGTAAGATGTGCTTCGGTCGCCAGACGCAAACAATAAAAACATATATCGTTATGGAATCATTGGGATGCTTGGGATTTATTGAGCTGTTTAATTCTTTCGTCTCCTTAGGCTGTGGATTTGTCTTGTATATTGAGTGAATACTATGGTTTTTTTTGGGAAAACTAAGCAAGGCGCGGTATTTAAAAGCCCTTTTTTGCAAAATTAACTTTTTAGAAATTAATCATGGCAACCATCACAAAACGCGAGCTAGTCATCCGGATTACCGATCAACTGGGAGTTAAAGGTGTGGATATCACACAGCAGCACGTGCAAGAAGTGGTTCAATCGCTAATCGATGAAATTACAGAAAGTCTTGCCCAAGGTGATGATGTGGTAATGAGGAACTTCGGCGCATTCCACGTGAAGGAGACGAAGGCAAAAGTCGGCCGGAATCCTCTGTTTCCCAGTAAAGATGTGCATATTCCCGCCCGTGCTGCTGTAAAGTTCAAGCCAGGCAAGGAGCTGAGAGACAAGGTGGCCACTACGTTACAAGTAATTCGTGAGCGGAAAGCCTGAGAATGCTTGTGGAAATGATAGGGGTGGACCGGGGAAATGGCAGCCTGCGGCTACCTACAATGGCGGTGTTGCTGATGATGGTTTTGACGGGTGTTTCCTGCTCATCGCGTCCCGGTGGCTATTCTGGATATATGACCCGTTCATATACGGTAAGAGGCCAGACATATCATCCTCTGAGCGTGGATGAAGCGCTCGGTTACACTGAGACAGGTGAATGCTCCTGGTATGATGAGTCCAGCTTCTTCGGCCTGAAAAGAGGGAATACCTCTTTGGGGGAGAAGGTTCAGAGATGGCATTTGACTGGTGCACATAAAACTCTGCCTCTGCCTGCGTTGGTAAAGGTAACCAATCTCGAAAACGGGAAATCGCTTAAGATCAGAATCAATGACCGTGGGCCCTTTATCGCCGGACGGCATCTCGATCTTACGCCCCGGGCTGCAAAGAAACTGGGTTTTTACGAGGATGGACTGACGCGCACCCGTCTTGAGGTGCTTTCCATCGGAGACGGGAAGTATGAACGAAAGTCCAGGCGGGGCTTCCTATTCTGGTGAGATGAGCAAAAGGGGGGCTTGTCTGTAAGCTCGTTAATCCCCAGCTTGTCTGCGCAAGAGATCCATGAAGGAAAGGATAGATGAGCTGGAGCAGTGGGGGGCGGATGTCATTTTTGGCCGGGCCAAGGGCTTTCGTGCCAGCTTGATGCGTGCGCTGATGTGGGGGCTTTCCGGTATTTTCCGTGCTCTTGTTCAGTTGCGCATCGCGCTCTTCCGCTGGGGGATCAAGCCTCAGGAATATTTGGGAACACAAGTGATCTCCATCGGGAACCTCACGGTGGGCGGAACAGGAAAGACACCCGTGGTGGAGCTGTTGGCCAAGTCACTCCGTGACCGTGGTCGGAAGGTGGCGATTCTATCGCGAGGTTATAAAAGCAAGAAACTCGACCAGCGGCAGAAATGGAATGATTCCGCCGGAAGGCCGATTCCCGCGGAACGTATGCCAAAAGTTGTTTCCACGGGTAGTGCGCTCTTGCTGGACTCCAAGTTTGCGGGTGACGAGCCTTTTATGCTTGCGAAGAATTTGGACGGAGTCGCGGTGATCGTTGACAAGGATCGGGCAAAGGGAGCTCGCTTTGCCATAGGAGAATTGGGTGCGGATACGCTGATGCTGGATGATGGGATGCAGAATTTTTACCTGGCACATTCCCTGGATGTCGTGCTCGTCGATTCACGCTCTCCCTTCGGAACCGAAAGTTTGCTGCCGCGCGGGACCTTGCGGGAACCGCCAAAAAATTTGCGCCGGGCCAGTTACATCTTGATCACCAAATGTGATGGTAGCTCGAATGCGGAACTGATCACCCGCATTCGGAAATACAATCCGACGGCCGATATCATCGAGTGCGCCCATGGCCCGATTCACTTGGAAAATCTATATACCCGGGAGAGAGAGTCATTGGAGTTTCTTGAAGGTAAATGGGTTGGTGCGATTAGCGCTATTGCTGTGCCGGAGAGTTTCGAGCGCTCGCTGGTGAAGTTAGGCGCAAGAGTGGAAATCAAACGGCGTTTCTCAGATCATCATCGGTTCAATCGCCGCGATGTTGATGATTTTATGCAGCGTTGCGTAGAGCGGGATATGGAAATCATTGTCACCACGGAAAAGGACGCCGT
This sequence comes from Luteolibacter algae, assembly GCF_042683045.1. Classification (NCBI taxonomy): domain Bacteria; kingdom Pseudomonadati; phylum Verrucomicrobiota; class Verrucomicrobiia; order Verrucomicrobiales; family Verrucomicrobiaceae; genus Luteolibacter; species Luteolibacter algae. Next base: position 177,502 of record NZ_JBHUIT010000001.1, read on the forward strand.
GCGTTTCCCCAGGCCTACCGAAATCAATGTGCCAATATATTTTTTGAGAATTGAGGTTCAGATACTCTCCGGCCAGGGGTATTGGGATCAGCTGATAGATAGAATTTGTGATGTGCCGCCCGTGCTGGATTCGGTATTAATGAACGTTGGAAAGTATCGCATTTAGCGGTCCCCCACGATTATTATGTTTACCAAACAAAATCGGTCTGTTCCGATGTTAGGCGAATAACCGTTAGTCAGTCTTGGAATTCGATCGCACATTCATCCCCGGAGAATCAGAAGCTTTGCATCTATCTGACTGGCTTTGCTCAAGCGTGGTGATGGGACGCGATACGAAATTTTTTCCAATGAGTAAGGAGATGGCTGCTGTGGAAATAGATGGCATTCTTGCAGAGGCTAAATACTTCCAGCACTGACCCCGCCAGTTTCAATTATGATGGAGTTCCCCGAAAACCAGTCCGCCAGACCAGCCGTAGACATACGTTCGCTGAGTGTCGATTATGGCGATCTGGTGGCAGTGAGCGATTTAACCTTGAGCATTCCCCAGGGGGAGGTCTGCGGTTTTCTCGGGCCACATGGTGCGGGAAAGACCAGCATCTTCAAAGTGATCGGAGGATTGATGAAGCCCAGGCAGGGCGAGGTGCTGATCGATGGTGGGGACATTCTCGGCGATGCCGAACGGATTGTGCGGGTAACCGCTTATTTACCTGATCTGGTGCCTATGCCATCGAACCTAAAGGTCGGGGAATATCTGGAAACCCGTGCTTCCGGATTGGTAACGGAAAAGTCATCTGAACCACTTGAGAGAGTGCCGGCATGCCTGGAAAATACCGGTCTGGCGCAGCTTCGTGAAACTTGCTGCAACACACTTTCACGAGGCCAATGGCAGAGAGTATTGATCGCGGAGAATCTGCTGCGCGATCCAAGGATTCTAATGCTTGATGAACTTGCCAGCGGACTTGATGCCCACGCGAGGGAGGAGATGAGCCTGGTGCTGAACAGAATCGCCCAAAGCGGGATTACGGTTCTCGTGAGTTCCAGTGTCTTGGAAGAAATCGCCGATATGTGCACATCGCTGTGCGTGATGAAACATGGAAAGCTGCTCACATTCGGCACTTTGGCTGAGGTTCGCGAAGCGTTGGAAAGTAATAAGCGGACCATCACCGTCACGCTTCTCAGCCGTCTGGAAGAAGCTGCCGTGTGGCTGGGTGCAAGGGCAGTTGTATCCGATCTTACGATAAAGGGAAACCAGTTGATCTTTAGCTTTACGGGCAGTGAAGATGCCCAAGCCGATCTGCTCGAGGGGATGGTAGATCTCGGCATGCGCATCCGCACCTATGAGGAAAAAGCCAGCAGGAATGCTACTTCCCGCCGGATCACGGAAATCGATAGGATTCAGTAGCGTCTGGCTATTTCTGAAAGGACGGAAAACAAATCAAGCCGTCTGCAAACCCTACTTTCGATATGTTCCCACTGACTGGGACTCGGACAGATGAAGTTACAGCGAGTCTTTTGATTCAAAATCTTATCTCAAGGTGCAAATTACTTGCGTTAATCCCTATTGCAAGTAATGTGCGTTTGTGTCTGAGGAGCGAGCGAACAAAAATGAGATCAATCCCGCGATCAAACGGGACCTGGAAAGCGCCTTGCGCCAGCAGATGTTCTATTGGGGAATGGATGCTTCCTTCTGGTCTGGAAACTTATTTTTGGAAAAAGGCTTTTCCAAGTCCCCATCAAGGGGATTGCAGGGAACCAGCTGTTATTCCTTGCCGTGGAAGGACGGTTCCATCGAATTGCACGGAGCTTGCGCGGGTTGGTATAACGCAGATGGAAATGACGGCTTTATTTACATCCGCACTTACGAGAGATGCTTCCACTGGCACGGAAATAATTTACCGGTGCCCGGCGATTGGGAGGCTGATTCCCTCTCACCTCTCGACCTGGAAAAATCTATGAATCTTTTAAGTCCCTTCCTCGAGTGGTGGCTGGACTTCGAAAGCTTCGTCCACAACAGGACGGAAAGAACCTACCGCAAAAAGTGTTTCAAAAAGTATAAATCTCTGCCCAAAGCAAGACCCTGGCTCAAGCCCCATGCCGGGATGGCGTGGCTTCAAAGCTTGCTGAACGACCCGCTTTCCGTCTCACGGGCGAAAAAATTCAATCGAACCCTCGTCGGATGAACAGTTTCCGAATTCCACAGATGGGGCGGAAAATCATTTCCATGGAGGTCGAACCAGACTCTGTGCCCGTAGTTGCATCTCCCGTTATCGAAGAGCCAAGACAGGAAAAGTCACGCATCTTAGGACGCTTGCTTGCAATCATAGGGGATCATTCCATTTCTGCAGAAAGAGTGGGGATAAAGCTTTCGCCGGAAGAGCTCAGACTCGTCTTCGAAGCCCTGCGCAACCATGCGATCAGCGGCACGGAGCCCGATTTTCCCAACCTCTCGGAAATCCAGCGCTACGTGCTTGGTAGCCTCTTTTCCGAGCTTGTCGAAGAGCCTAGCAATATCCTCTACGCCACACAAATCAGTCCGGACACAATCCGCTACGATGCAATGGAAGCAAATTTCTGGATCGAGTGCCTGGATCTTCTGGAGAAGACCCTCTGCCAATAACCACGCTCATGCACGTTTTTACAAATTACTACGAATGGCATAGCGCGATCACAGACCGCTGCGGAATAGTTCTTTCCCGTGCCTACTGTGACAAACGCTATAGCGCGCTCTCGGATCCCGAGATCCCATCCACCCGTCGGTTCAAGGAAACTTATGGAGAGGAATATCTCGATCAAGTGAAGGCGTGGTTCGCCCAAGCACAGAAAGAAGCCGCCGAATGATCGCACCTACAAAAAATATCACGCAACTCCGGACTCGTAAGCCCCTCATCCTTCTCACCGGATTTCTAGGGGCAGGGAAAACAACCTTTTTGCGCGCCCTGCTGAAAAGCACAGCCGATTTCCAGCTCCACGCCGATGTGATCCTCAACGATTACGAGAATGCCCACCTCGACTCGGAGACCCTGCGCGATCACGCCGCCACCGTGGAAGCAATCGCTGCTTCATGTGCCTGCTGCGAGGGGTTGGACTTTCTCATTGATCTCTCCGTCTCCGCATCCACTTCGCGTAATGATCTCCTTTTCATTGAGCTCAACGGCACTGCCGATCCGCTACCTCTACTTGAGTCCTTCACTCTACTGGAACCAAAACTCCTCCGCCAACCCAGATGGCAGGTTTGCGTGATAGACGCACGCACCTTCGGGCAATCCAGAGACCACCGATCCATTTGCGAACTCCAGCTAGAGACCGCCAGCCACTTTTTCCTAAGTCATACCGATGAGATCTCTCCAGTGGAGAGAAACATCCTCTACTCGAAAATCCGCGCAATCAATCCGGGAGCCAGTGAAACCACGCCCGGCCTGCTTGCCAGTGCCCTATCCAAGCTCTCGCATCGCCTCGCATGGACAAGCCCGCCAAAGAATTCAAAGATTAATGATTCGCTGTTTGAGCTAAAAGCCAAACGTCACGGCCACCTCGTCCACCAGTTTACCGGATGCCAGATCCTCTTGCCGGAAAAAGTTCGCAGGGATGATCTTTGGGCCTGGCTCGCGGCGCTGCCGAAAAATGTCATCCGCGCAAAAGCACTGGTTTCCATACAGAACGAACCGGACATACGGCGCCTGTTTGAGAGAGTCGGCACGGAACTTATGGCAGACCCGCTCGAAGTCCCTATCAGCCCCCGCGTCCCAAGCTCCGCCATCCTGATTGGCTCCGATCTCCATCCGCAGGAAATCATTTCCTCCGCCAAACGTATCCTCGGCGCCGAGTGCCACATGCCATGAACAGCGCAAGGCCACAACGTTGAGTTCGTTAAAATACCCCGGTTCGCGACATCCAGTGCGAAGAGCGCTGGTGGAATCCACACCGCACTCACCACCGGGATGCTCGTCGGGTATCCCCATCTCACCGTGTTCAAACACTTATTGCTACGGCAGGTTCCGAGTCCGCCGCCCGAACCGCCCGCAAAATCCGTTTGCCCTGAATCCAATCCCATCCCTGTGATCTTATGAACTCCACTGCCACGAAATTGCCTGTCACCGTCCTCTCCGGCTTCCTCGGAGCGGGAAAAACAACTCTGCTCAACCACATTCTCCGCAACCGCGAAGGAAAGCGTGTCGCCGTCATCGTCAATGACATGTCCGAGGTGAACATCGACGCCGACCTCGTCCGCAACGGCGATGCTGAACTCTCCCGCACCGAGGATAAAATGGTCGAGATGTCCAACGGCTGCATCTGCTGCACCCTGCGGGAGGATCTTCTGTTGGAGGTAGGTCGGCTGGCCAGCGAAGGGCGCTTCGATCACCTCGTCATCGAGTCAACCGGTGTCTCCGAGCCAATGCCGGTTGCCGAGACTTTCACTTTTACCGACGAGTCCGGAAAATCCCTAGGCGACATTGCGGAAATTGATACCATGGTCACCGTAGTTGATGCTTTCAATTTCCTCCGCGATTTTACAGCGATCGACAAACTCAAGGATAGAGGTGAAGAGATGGGTGAAGAGGACGAACGCACCATTGTGGATCTTCTCAACGATCAGATCGATTTTGCCAACGTGATTCTACTCAATAAAACGGATCTCGTTTCCGAAGAGGAAAAACACACCCTACATGGAATGATACGCGCACTGAATCCGCAGGCGGAAATCTACGATACTGTTGATTCTGAAATCCCTCTTTCCAAAGTCATGGGGACAAGGCTCTACGATCAGAAGCTTTCCGAGCAACACGAAGGTTGGCTCGATTCGCTGGTCGAGCACACACCCGAAACAGAAGAATACGGGATCTCGAACTTTGTTTACCGCAGTCGCATCCCCTTCCACCCCCAACGTATTTTCGATCTTTTTGCCCAGGAATGGCCGGGAGTGATTCGCTCAAAAGGTATCTTCTGGCTCGCGACCCGCCTGAAATTCGCCGGCTTCTGGTCTCAGGCTGGAGCCATCGGCAAGCATCAATGTGCGGGCCATTTCTGGTCAGCGGTTTCGAAAAAGCAGTGGCCGGAGGATCACCGCCATATCGATTCCGTTTGGGAGGAACCGAACGGAGATTGCCGCCAGGAAATAGTGCTTATCGGAATCGGGATGAATCGCGAGAAACTCATGGCGATGTTAGACTCTGCCCTACTAACTCCCGAGGAGTTCAACTCACCTTCAGAGCTTTGGACGAAAAGTTTCCCCGATCCATTTCCAAAGTGGAATATGGGGCTGCTGAATTGATAGTTACCCTAGCTTTCACTCGAACAGTCTCCTGTCGAGGGATCGGAACTGAATCGCTTCCAGAACTTCGTTTCCTGTGATGTTCTGCTTCCCCGCAAGGTCTGCAAGCGTGCGAGAAACTTTTAGAATGCGGTCGTGCGCACGGGCGGAAAAATTCATCTGCTCCATTGCATGTTCAAGATAGGCACGGCTCTCGGAATCGAGCTGACAACATTCCCGGACCTGCTTCGCTCCCATTGCGGAATTAGTGGAAATCTTCTCCTTCCTGAAGCGCCCGACCTGGATTTCGCGGGCTGCGGAGACTCTCCCGCGGATCGTGGCGGAGGATTCCCCCGTGACTTCCTCGCAGGCGAGCTCTTTGAAATCTACCAAAGGCACCTCGACGTGGATGTCGATGCGATCGAGGAGCGGTCCGCTGATTTTCTGCCGGTAGTTTTCAATCTGCCGCACGGAGCATCTGCATTGCCTTTTCGGATCTCCATAGAAACCGCATGGACAGGGATTCATCGCTGTTACAAGCATGAAGCTTGAGGGGAAAGTCAGAGATCCCGCCGCACGGCTTATGGTCACATGCCGGTCTTCAAGAGGTTGGCGCAAGACCTCCAGCGTCTGCCTGCGGAACTCCGGAAGCTCATCGAGAAAAAGCACTCCATGATGGGCCAGAGAGACTTCTCCGGGGCCCGGATTTGTGCCACCACCAAGCAAGCCCGCATCGGAAATGGTATGATGGGGAGCACGGTAGGGACGAACGGTGAGAAAAGAATTTTTTGTGTCGAGCATTCCGCTGATGGAATGGATTTTTGTGGTTTCGATCGCTTCCTCCTCGGTCATGTCCGGCATGATGGTGGGGATGCGCTTAGCCAACATCGACTTCCCGGTTCCCGGTGGCCCGACCATCAGTAAATTATGACCGCCCGCGGCAGATACTTCCAGAGCGCGCTTCACGTGCTGCTGGCCTTTGACCTCGTTGAAATCGACCTGATAGGTCCTGTGGCTTTCGAAAAACGCCCTCCGATCCAGCGTGAAGGGAGCAATGCTCTTTTCTCCGGATATGAAGTCCCACGCCTGTTTGAGGTTCTTTACTGGAATGATATCAATGCCTTCGATCACCGCCGCCTCCGGGGCATTTGCCGAGGGCACGAGAATCTGTTTCCTACCACGTGCGCGCGCTTCAAGTGCGATAGATAAAACACCTTTCACCGGCCGGACCATTCCATCCAGCCCCAGCTCGCCGACGATACAGAACTGATCGGTTTCGAGGATCTTGGTGCCACTCGCCCCGACCATTGCCAGAGCGATTGGCAGATCGAAGGAAGGGCCTTCCTTCTTCAAATCGGCCGGAGCCAGGTTTACTGTCTTGATCCCCAGATCCAAATCCAGCGCGGATGCGATGATTGCCGAGGTAACCCGTTGCGAGCTCTCCCGCACAGCTGCGTCCGGCAGTCCTACAATAATGACTCCGGGAGTTTCCGAACCGCGAGCGTTGACTTCCACTTCCACCTCTATGGCATCTACACCTCTCAACGCTGCTGAATACAATTTTGTGATCATCTGAACAGATTAAATCAAACGTGGGGTAGATTGATATGACAAGGAGAAATCTTGTTAGATGGTTAGAGGGAGGGACGGTGCGACAAAAAAGCCGCGCCGGATAAACCAGCGCGGCAGAGCTTGTGACTTTGAAAAAAAGGTGCTGGGAATCTATTCCGCGTTCTTATCTTTTTTGGATTTTCCGGCCTTCTTCTTTTTACCCGTTTCCTGCTTGGAGCTGCCATCTGGATTCGGCAGCCATGTCATCTGCGGCCACCAGGCTTTTCCTTCGAGCTTCTGTGGCTCTCCGGGGGTGCTACGTCCGGCTGTGATGATTTCCGTAAGTTGTTTCTTCAGGGATTCCACGATTTCCGGATGGGTTTTGGAGAGATTCGTCGATTCCACCGCGTCGGTTTCCATATCGAAAAGCAGCACGCTGTCCGGATTGACGATAGGCTTGTCCTTCGGGTTGCCGCGGGGGGAGCCGCCTTTGTCATCCAGCATCAGCTTCCATTTTCCGCGACGGACCGCGAAGACACCCTTATCGGAATGGTGGACGATGAGACGGTTTTGCACACCGGGGATAGGCTCCTGCTTCAGCGCCGGGAGAAAGCTCACGCTGTCTTCTGCAATATTGTCCGGCAGTTTTTTCCCGAGTATATCCGCACAGGTGGCGAAGAGGTCAGTCGTGCAGATTGGTTGATCGGAGGAAGTTCCCGCCTTGAGACCCGCCGGCCAGCGAACAATGAATGGAACGCGGTGGCCGCCTTCCCATGTGGTGCCTTTGAGACCGCGGTAAATCCAACTGGTGAAGTGACCCTTTTCCTGCATCGTCTTCACTCCTGCTTTTGGCGAGGTGCCGTTGTCCGCTGTGAAAATCACGATGGTGTTGTCCGCAATGTTGAGTTCCTCCAGGGTTTTCATTACCTCCCCGACAGCCCAATCCGTCTCCATCACGAAGTCGCCATGGTCATTTAGACCACTTTTGCCGGCGAAATCCTTGCTGGGAACGATAGGAGAATGGGGCGAGTTCAAAGGCATGTAGACGAAAAATGGCTTCTCCGCGTGGGCTCGGATCCAATCACAGGTTTTTGCGGTAAATGTGGGGAGCACCTGGTCTTGGACAAATTCTTTGGAAGACCAGCCTGGATTCGCACCGATGAAGCCCCGCTCCCTAACTGCCTCCGCATTGGGAAGAAATTCCAGGGTTCCCTGAATCCGGCGACCGTCAATGAAGGCATGTGGCTCCATGTTCAGCGATCCGGCGATCCCGAAATAATAGTCAAAACCGACATCCAGCGGACCATTTTCGATGGGTGCGGACATATCAAATGCTGCCTTCTTACCTTTTCCACCTTCATTTTTTTTCCAGTCCATGCCGAGATGCCATTTTCCGATACACGCGGTTTGATAGCCTTGTTTTTTGAGGAAACTGGCAACAGTCTCGCGTTCCGGATCGATCATGTGTGGGCTCAGTCCCCCGAGGACGCCCTCTTTCTTGGCCGTGCGCCATGAGTAGCGCCCCGTTAAAATCCCGTAGCGGGTGGGTGTGCAAACGGAGGATCCGGTGTGGGGATCCATAAATTTCATGCCTTCCGCAGCAAGCTGGTCAAGGTGGGGCGTAGGAATTTTTCCATCCTTGTTGTAGGCGCGGACATCGCCGGGCCCGAGGTCATCCGCGAGGATGTAAACGATGTTTGGCTGCTCTGCCGCGTGAAGCGAAGCTGTGAGGAAAATTGCCGCGAGAATTGACTGCGGGAGGATTGTTTTTTTCATGAGTGGTAATGGCGTGGAGGTAGCGTTTTTACTGATTCGTGGATTCCCGGGAGATTCTGCTTTGCATGTCCCGGTCAAAGGCGACCCCATCGAAAGGGACGACTACGATCTTGCTGCCGTGTCTGTCATTGGCGCGGTCCTGGCCTTTTCCGACATCAATCACGGAAAAGAGAAAGTGTGAGACATGGCCGTCCTCGACAACCGCTGTCGGGCGCTCGACATACGTCCAGTCATTGATCGTGCCATCCTTGTATCTGAAAATTTTGGTCTCATCTTTTTTGAAGGCGATCCCGCGATACTTCCAGTCGTTGATCCCGTCCTCTGAGGTGAAGTGGTGGGAGGTTTTCGATGGCCAGTGGTTGTAAACGATGTGGTAGAGCCCGCCGCTATACCAGACGGTCGGGTCTTCGTTTTTTTCCTGAGGAAGCTCGGGATAATTCCGATAAACCCTGTCTCCCATGATTTTGTAGGGCCCGAGAATTCCATCCTCGCTGAGCATCGGGGCCGTGGAGCGGGCGATGATCATGTATTTTCCATCCGGCCGCAGCAGAATCTTCACATTGGACATGCGTCCGTTCTGATTGTAGCGGGCAAGTCCCGGATCGAAGCCGTTGGCATCCCATTTTATTTGCCCGAGAAGCTCGAACGGTCCGTCGGGGGAGTCCGAGACAAAGACTTCGCCATGGGTAATTTCGCTGGTGACGATTGCATAGCGTCCGTCGTGCATGCGGAGCCCCATGACATTGTGGCCCATTCCTTCCCGCCACTGGGGATAGGCGAGACCTTCATCCACGTATGGCCCCATGATATCATTGCTGACGGCATGGATGCCCTTTGATCCGAGGTGCCAGCCTTCACTATGGGAAAGCGATTGATCCCAGCGGCTGGCATAGAGATGAAAACGGCCATCATCATCTTTCACCACGCCTCCGTCCCAGTAACAGAACCGAGTCATTTCCGGGTCCTCAAGCCCGTTCTTGATATCGCGTGGCAGGACATTCGGATCGCCCCAAATGCCTTCTGATACAAGAGGGGCCTGCGGTTCCATCGGTAGGAAATAATCCACGAGGGATTTCTCGGCCGCTGCCACCGAGGTGGCGCAGATCGCGGAGAGAACGTAGAGGGCGGGAAGCGTTTTTGAAAAATTCATGATGAGACCCGGAGATGCCTTTCGGGGTTACTTCGCGTTGGCCTTTGCCTTTTTTCCGGCTTTCCCGTTCTGCTTTTTGGGGGAGTTTTCCTGTTTTCGTGCCTTCGTCTTGGATTGAAGGTATTCGTGTGAAATTTCGATCGCCCGGGCGCGTTTCTCGGGGCCGTAGTTCCAGAATTCATCAATCACTTTGTTGAAGGCGAATTTCGGATCGTCTTCGCCCAGCTCGGCGCGGCGGTTTTTGAGTTCCTGTTTGAGTTCTTCAATCACACCGGCGTATTCGGGATTATCATAAACGTTGTTATCTTCAGTCGGGTCCTTTTTGAGATCGTAAAGCTCCCATGCGGGTGGGGTTTCCGCCTGATCGCTATTGATTGGAGCTCCATAATACTGGATGAGTTTGTATTGCTTCGTGCGGATGGCGATGCATGCCGGATTGTCATGGGAGGCCATGTGCATCCAGTAGTGATAGTAGGCCGCTTTTTTCCAATCCTGTGGCTCGGCACCGGTTTCCAGGATGCTCTTGAAGCTTTTTCCCTGCATGTAGGAAGGTGTTTTCACGCCTGCGAAATCAAGGATTGTCGGAGCGTAATCGATATTCTCTACGATGGCATCGATCTTGCCGGGCTTAATCGTCTCCGGGTAGCGGACGATGAAGGGCATACGCATGGATTCCTCATAGGGCCAACGCTTGTCCATGAAGTCGTGTTCCCCGAGATAGAATCCCTGGTCACCGGTGTAGATGATGATGGTGTTGTCATAGAGCCCTTCCGCTTTGAGATAATCGATGACGCGCTTGAGATTATCGTCCACGCCTTTGACACAGCGGAGGTAGGCCTTGAGGTAGCCCTGATAGGCATCGCCTTGGATTTCCGCTTCGCTTTTTGTGAGATCGAGGTCTTTTGCCCATGCGCCACTGTTTGTGTAGTTGCGGCGGGGATTGCGCAGGCCGATGGATGTGCCGATGTAGGGGATCAGCTCGTCATTCGCGCCGCGTGTGGCGAGCGAACCGGAGTGTTCACCACGCTGCCGCATGTTTGCTGGCTCCGGGATAGTGACATCCGCGAGGTATTCTTCGTAGCGAGGCGCATACTCAAACATGTCGTGAGGCGCTTTGAAATGGAGGCTCAGGTAAAACGGCTTTTCCGGATTACGTTTCGTTTCGAACCATTCCAATGCGGAATCCGCAATACAATCGGACGAATGTCCTTCCATTTTGACCGCGCTTTGGAGGGTGATCGTTTGTCCCCCGGATCGATACGGCTGGGTGCCGGTCTGGCCTTTTTCGAGAAAAATGGGGTTGTGGTATTTGCCCTGGCCGGGGAGCACCTTGTAATAATGAAACGCCTCGGGAAGTGCGTCCAGGTGCCACTTGCCGACGATGGCTGTATCGTAGCCGGCTTTGTCCAGCTCCAGGGCAAGGTATTGTTTTTCCTTGGGAAGTGGATCGCCGAGGGTGGGGCAGCCGTTCACGGCGCTGCTTTGACCCGTCATGATGGAGGCGCGGCTCGGGGTGCAAATCGCGTTTTGGCAGAAAGCATTTTCCATCAGAATCCCTTCTTTGGCGATGGAGTCTATGGTTGGGGTCGGGTTTAAAACTGCCAGTCTACCTCCGTATGCTCCGATGGATTGGGAGGTGTGGTCATCAGACATGACGAAGAGGATGTTCGGCCGTTTGGGAGCGGCGGGCAGGGCGCTGGCGGTAAGCAGCCCGATGCCGAGGGTGAGCGGGATTTTGGATAGGAGTTTCATGAGTAAAAAAATTCTGTGAATGGGAGCTAGGTAATACGCGGGTGGGGATCGGCTTTGTGCATTGAATCAAATTTTTCCCTGGGAGCCCCCCGCTCAACGCTGTCTGAAGAGAGGGCTGTCGATGATTGCGGCAATGGTATCGACGATGCGATAGTCGTGAGCCGCGGAAACTTCGAGGATGTTGTTGATTTCGACAAAATCCGTATTGAGCGGCTCCTCGCCATTGGCATATAGCAGGAATTTCGAGATGAAACAGCGGACGAAACGGTCGCGATTCGCATCCGTCATAATCTGCTCCCGGAAGCCTCTGATATCGTCGTAGGCGGCACCGCTGCGGAATGAAGCGCTCGCATCGACCGGGATATTGATGCTTTTGAGGATCTTTTTCCGGGATTTCACGGTGGCGTTCTCGTCAAGCGGCGTGGTGTCCGGCACGGTGTAGAAGTCCCGCCACGCGCCTGTCGGATCGAAGCTCTCGAAGGCGTAGCCCCACGGATCTATGGTTTCATGACAGCTGGTACAGGTGGGATCACTGGTGTGCGCGGCAAGGATTTCCTTGATCGATTTCGCCTGGCGGACATCCGGCTCCGTGATGAGCACATCGGCAGGTGGGGGAGTGGGAGTGATACCCATGAGGTTTTCCATCACATAGACGGCGCGATGAATCGGAGAGGTGGAGAGGGTGTCCGCCGTGGAGGTCAGGAAGCTGCCCATGCCTAGCAGTCCTCCGCGTCTACCATCGGTGAAATGATATTTGCGCAGCTTGGAATCTTCCGGCACGCCTTCCACTCCATAGATTTCCGCCAGATCCGCATTGATAAAGCTGTAATCCGCGGAAAGCAGCTCTGGAAGAGGGATGTTGTTCAGCATCGCGTGGCGGAAAAACGTCAGGGTCTCGTTTACCATATCCTCGCTGAGCCGTTTGCGGTGATACAACCGATATTGCTCGGGATCCGGAGCCATGAAGTTGATGTTTCCAAGTTCCAGCCAAGCGGTCGGGAACTCGCGGATAAATTCATCCGCCTGATTCCGGGAAATAAGATTTTTCAGGTTCTCACGGACCTTTGTGAAGGAATCCAGCTCTCCCTTCTGCACCTGCGAAACCAGCGAAGGCGTAGGGAGGGTGCTGCGAAGCAAGTAGCTGTATTTCGTGGCGAACCGGGATGCAGGAGGAACATCTTCTACGCCGATCATGAGAAAAGCAGGTGATGCCAATATGGCGACGATACCTTCTTTCAGAGCTCCGATATGTCCCAAGCTATCAACCTTCGAGGCGACGATATCCACAATGGTGTCCAGTTCTCCCTCGCGCACGGGGCGGCGCCAGGCTCTTTCGGCAATGGGTTGCAGGATTTCCAGGGCATTTGCGGCATCCGGGTTGCTGCCGATGAGCGCAACCTGCCTTTCGGACGGCCATGTTTCAAAGATGGGTCCCACGATTTCCGCGCTGAAAATACGGGGACGGGCACCCTCCCAGTATTCCGTCCAGCTCTGCCAGCGATCCACGTTTCGTTCCCGCTTTCTGACTTTCCCATATTTCAGTTCCTCTCTGATTTTGGCGGCGATGGAGGCATATCTCTGCGGATCGTTCTCCTTCAGGTGATCTGGTGCGATTCCATATTGGAATTTGAAATTCCCGTTGCCGCGTAGTGTAAATCCATCAGTCGGATTTCTTAGTTCCAGCCGCGTTCCAGCTGCCAACCAATCATCGATTTCGATCTCCATCATCTCCTCGTCCGGAAGATCGTAGGTATGAATTTCGTCTCCGAGATGGACGCTCAGCTGAATCGGATCGCCTTCGTAAATACCGGTGAACTTTGTGTCATAGACTGTCCGGTCCTTCCCGGTGGCGCGGATTTTGATCCGGTATCTTCCTGTTTCCGGCACGGTCTGGAAGTTTTTGAAATATGCGGGCAAGCGGGGATCGAGGAAATCGAATGAGCCGTCCTTGCTATGCACGATGTCCCGGGAAACATTTTGATTCAACGAGCCGCGGCGGATGTCCTCCGCGCTTACCTTGTAGGTTTTGACCTCCGGCTTTTCCCCTTCGAGTATCGTCGCATCCACGATTTTGCGGATGGACTCGATATACTGCTCCAGATGATAGCGGCTGAAGCCCAACGTCTCTCCGTGCGTGTCAAAGCCGTGGTGCAGAGTGTCTCCGACAAGGTTATCCATCGGCTGGTTTGTGCCGATGCTGTCCAATAGGAGTGCGTCCCGGACACTGTTGGAGAACTCGCGATTGTTCAGTCGCCGCGGCTTCGCGTGGGCGACAGGAGCCGAGCCTTCGTCGTGCTCGCGAATTTTTGCCTCCAGGTAGGCAATGATTATTTCACGATCCCCGGAGGTTAGCTTGCTGTCTTCCTCGGGAGGCATCTCCTCTGCGCTGACGTAGTCGAGACAATCCAGCCAGCGCTCCAGATTTTCAGAATCCGGCGCGTCTTTCAGGTATTCCAGCTTGAATTTGCCTTTGGCTTTTTCGTCGTTATGACAATCGAAACAATGGATCTGCATCAGCTCGGGGCTAGCCGGGAGCGCGGGTGCGAGGGCGAGAATTGTAAGGGCTGAAATAGCGCCTTTGTTGAACTTATGCATACTTTAGATCGAATGTTCCGGTGCTGGTATTGAAGGTGTCCCGCTCGATGCCGAAGCGCTGAAGCAAGGTGACGTAGAGGTTGCAGAGTGGCATGTTGTTGCCTCCGGGGCTGATGGTGTCCACGTAGCCGAGGTGTTTGAATCCACCGCCTGCGACAAGGATCGGTAGGTTGCGATTCGAGTGCGTGCCGCCATAGCCCATGCCGCTGCCGAAGAGGACGATGGTATGATCTAGCATGGAGCCTTCGGCATTGGGTTCTTGGATGGAATCAAGCTTCTTCAGGCAGCGCGAGAGCAGGGAAATCTGGAAGGACTCGATCGCCACCAGCTGGGCGGTGATGTTTTCCATTTTCCCATTGTGGGTGCAGCCGTGATAGCTGCGGGTAACGCCTTCCACATCCGTGTAGCTGAGATCCGTGGGAAAGGCGACGCTGGCGACCCGGGTGAGATCGGTCTCAAAGGCGTAGCCGATCATATCGAAAATTGCATTGTAACGATTTTCGATCGTGACCTCCGAATGTGAGAAATGTTCCGAGATATCGAACGCGGGCTTGTCGCGGCCTATCCAGGTGGCGCGGTTGGCAAAAGTTTTCTCCAAATCGCGCACAGAGCTTTGGTATTGGTCGATACGCTCGCGGTCCGATTGACTGACGGATCTCTTCAATGAGGAAAATTGTTCCGAGACGCTATCGAGGATGCTGCCATTGCGGGCTATGATCTCTTTACGAATGGCTTTTTCCTTATCGGAAAGATTGACGAACAGGTGGTCGAAAAGTTTCTGGGGATCCGTGAAAATAGCATCCTCCACTCCGTTTTCCGTCCAGCTCATACGAATACCGCTGCCGAGTCCGGCGCCAATCGATGGGTAGCGGACGCTGGTCGCCGTGTGGCGCGCCATCAGCTGGTCTATTGAAATGTTTTTCTCCGGATAGGCCAGGCTGTCCGCCGGAAGGATACCGCTGAGAAAGGAGACTTCCCGGCCGTGCCCGCTCACCATTCCGTGATCGGTATGAGCCAGAATGGTCAGCCGGTCCTTTACCCATTCCAGCGAACTCAAGGTGGGAGAGAGCTCGAAGTCTTTCCCGAATTTTTTCGGGAAAAAGTAATCCGGATGCATGCCGAAGGGATTTCCCACAACAAGGAAGCGGACGGGTGATTTCTGCTCGGGAAGTGCAAAGGATTCCAATAAAGGAAGCGCTAATACTCCTCCGAGGCCTTTGATGAATCTACGGCGGTTGCTGTTCATACAGCCTTACTCCGGGATGCCGGGAAATTGGCCGCATTTTTTCTATCATCGGTGGAAGTGAGAAAAAAGGGTGGCTAGTTTGATAATGATTGGGAGTAGGATGATGAGCATGGATCAGGACCGCGAGCGCGAAGGACAATTTCTTCAAATATTCCTAAGAAACGAGGAGGACTTGAAGTGCTATGCGCGTGCCCTTTTGCCGAGCTGGGAGGCGGTGGATGACGTGATGCAGGAAGTCAGTTTGATCGTCTGGCGGAAGATGGATCAGCTGCGGGATCCAAGCGAATTTCTGCCGTGGGCGAAGGTGATCGTGCGTTTCGAGTGTCTGAAGGCGCGGCGCACCGTTGCGCGGGACAGGCACTGGTTTTCCGATGAGGTTTTCGAATTGCTGGCGGATCATGAGTTTGATCCCGATGAGGATTTACTAACGCGTGAGCGGGAGGCGCTCGAGAGTTGTTTGGGGAAAATGGACAAGGCCCAGCGGGAGCTGGTGCTGCTGCCATATCGTGGTCATGGTGGAGTAAGCCAGCTTGCGGACGAGACCGGCAGGCCGGCAAATGCGCTCTATAAAAAAATCAGGAGGCTTAGGGAAAAGCTCACGCAATGCGTCTGCCAGCAGCTGGCGGGGCCGGGCCTGGAAGGAGGCCGGATATGAACCACGATCGTTTTCACAAGCTCGTCGCACTTTTTCAGACAGATGGCATTTCCGATGCCGAATTCGCCGAGCTGGAGGAGATGCTGCGCAACACGCCGGAGGCACGGCAAATCTTCCACCAGATAAGCCGCATCGATACCCGCTTGCGGCGCGAAGCGTCCAACCCGGTTTCCGTGGAGGAAGAGGATTCGAACGAGAACGTGATTTCGTTTTTCCAGCGCTACTCGTTTGTGGCAACGGCAGCGATCCTTATGCTCACAACGGCGCTGTTATGGATGCATTTTTCCAAACCAAAAGTCATTGCGGAGCTTGTCTCCACAGAAGAGGCATCCTGGGAAAGCACGCTGCCCACAGAAGCGGGCTCCAAGCTCTCGAAGGGATCGCTCAAGCTAACAACGGGCATCGCCACGATCCGATTCCAATCCGGGGCAGAGCTCATGCTGGAAGCTCCGGCGAAGCTTACGCTGGAGACACCGATGCTGGCCAGCCTGGCCTACGGATCTGCAGTGATGAATGTCCCGCATTCGGCGATAGGCTTTACCTTGAAAACACCTGATGGCTATGCGGTGGATCACGGCACTTCTTTTGCTGTCAGGGCCGGAGAGGGCGTGGATGGATCCACCTTTGAGGTGATCGAAGGAGAAATATCGGTGCATCTCTCCTCCACGGGGGAGCAGGTGAGGCTGCGCCGGGCCCAATCCGCATCGATCAGCGGGGACAAGCTCTCCGTGCATGATGATGCGCTCACGGAGCCGGTAAGGAAATCCCCCGGCAAGCGGATGCTGCGGATCGGGACCAATGGGAAATGCACATCTGTGATCCGGAACAACGGCCGCGCCAAATGGTTGGATCCCGAGCTCCTGATGGTCAGATACCGCCACAAGGCCGGGTCACATGATCGGCGGGCGACATTTGCCTTTGATCTCTCCGGCGTGAATCTCCAGCGCATGAAAGGTGTGAGACTGCGGCTGAACCAGGTCCCGAGCGGTATCGGCTTTGCGGCGCGTTTACCGGAGATCAATCAATTTGAAATCTACGGCATTACCAATCCGGAAAAAACCGGTTGGCAATCAGAGCCGAGGTGGGAGGATTCACCTTCCCCCGAGGATGGTGTGCTGCTGGGCTCCTTCGAGATTCCGCGCAGCAAGCAGCGGGGCGTATGCACCATCAATACCCCGGAGCTCCTTGATTTCATTAAGGAGAGGCAGCAATCCCAGGTGAAATTTCTTCTCGTGCGGACGACCGGGCAGATTGCTGGGGATGTTACAGGTTTGGTCCATTCTTTCGCCAGTGATCTACATCCCGAGACTTCCGGGCCGACCCTGGAGTTCGAGCTAGGGAAGTGAGAGAGGATCTTCTCGTTGTTTCTGCGGAACGGTGATGCAGCATAGGTCCATGTCGCCGCTCACCATTCTTTTTGAAGACGAACACTTCGTCGCCATCGACAAGCCGGCCGGCATGCTGGTGCATCCGGGACGGGCGCCGGAAGACGTGGAGTGGATCGCAATGAAACGGTTGAGGGATCAATTGGGCAGAAAGGTTTATCCCGCCCATCGGCTGGATCGGCCGACTTCGGGAGTGCTCCTGTTTGCCCTGGATAAAATGTCCGCAGGCTTGGCGCAGCAGGCATTTGAAAAACGGCAGGTTGTAAAGACCTACCATGCGATCGTTCCCGGCCGGGCTCCCCGGCAGTGGATCTGCGAAAGTCCGTTGCGCAATTCGCCCGAGGAGGAATTGCGGCCGGCGAGGACGTGCTTCGAGCTGCTAGCGAGCACACCGGAAGGACGGTTTTCCGCAGAGCCGGAGCTGAGCCTAAGTTTGCTGAAAAGCACGCCAATGACCGGGCGCTTCCATCAGATCCGTCGGCATCTTCTAGAAGCCGGTTTTCCTATCGTCGGGGACTTCCGGTATGCGGAAATCTCACGGAGCCATCAGCTTGGTGAAATTCTCGGCATTGGAACGCGGATGCTCCTGCAGGCGAAGACCTTGGAGCTGACGCATCCGGTGACGCTGGAAAAGCTGACGATTGAGGCGCCTGCGGACAGGGATTTTATCAGATGCTTTCCGGTGTAACGTAAGGTGGGAAGCGATTTCTCTCTCAGGTTTGGTTTTCCGCAGAAATACCGGTCGGGGAGCCGAGGAATTCCATCAATCGGGCGGCTATGGCAGAAGTGGCGGTCTCCATATCCAGCTTCTGGGAGGTTTCCGCTTCCAGGCAGGTCATACTGACTCCATCAAGCCCGCAGGGAGTGATCGATAAAAACGCAGGCAACGATTGACGTGTGACATTGATCGCAAAGCCATGCATGGAGATCCATTTTCGCACGCCAACACCGATAGAGGCGAGCTTGCGGTTTTCCACCCACACGCCCGTCAGGCCATCGCGCCTTCCCGCTTTGATGCCGAGATCGGAGCAAGCGGCGATCAGCGCATCTTCAATCAGGCGGAGATGAAGGTGAAGATCACGACCGCGGGGATTGAGATCGAGAATCGGGTAGCCGACGAGCTGGCCCGGCCCATGATAGGTCGCCTGGCCGCCACGATTTGTTTCAAAAACCGGATGTGGAAGCCCAGCGGAGCCCCGGAGAGAAGATTGGTCACGGAGGCGGCCTATGGTGTAAACCGGCTCGTGCTGAAGCAGGAAAAGCGTATCACCGCACTCCCCGGCGAGAATCTGCGCCACGGTTTCCTCCTGTAATGCCAGACCTTCGGGATAGGCGAGGAACTCGGCTAAATTGATGATATTCACTATGGCAGGAGGGATTATGGATGCGGATTCGGGCTTTGGCTACCGTGGTGGACTTGGGTGAGTCCTTCGGAATCTTTCTGAGGGATGTATTGTTGGTCCAGCGGCATTCCGCGGGGCATTCGCTCAAGTTCTTGAGGAGAAAGGTCTGCGGTGCACGAGATAGTGGTTCCGCCAAGCAAGAGGATGAAAGCCCATTTCATAAGCACGGACTATCTGGATGTGCCTGCCACGCGGCAAGGGCAAAGGGCGGGTCATTTCCTGCGGTAGATCGCCAGCCATTCATCGCCCTCTCTGCCCGGGTAGCTGCGGCTTGGGACCCAGGAATGGATGCGCTCGAAATGTCCCTCAAAGTGCTGGTCGATTTCCTCAATCGTGGAATTGAACGGCGGCCCCTGGTCTTCCTCGCCGGGCCCTTGTGGAGTGAGAAAGAAAACCCCGATGAGATGGCCCCCGGGTGGAATGAGTGCGGAACAGGCGGCGGCGTATGCCGGGCGCTGGGAGGGATCTATGGCGCAGAAGCAGGTATGCTCCCAGATGGCGGCAAAGGTTTTGCCATTTTGCCACTCTGGTTTCAGGAAATCCCCCAGGGTATAGGTTTCATCGGCTACAGTTGGAAAAGCTCTGGCGCGTGAAATGGCCTCTGGAGCCAGATCCACACCCATGGCGGAAATTCCGGCATCAGCCAAAGCCCGCACATCGTGTCCGCTTCCACAGCCGGGGACCAATACCACTCCGTCACCCCATATTTCGCGATCCGTTTTCTCCAGGAGTTCCAGCAAAGGCGGTGCGGGATTGCCCTTTTCCCACGGAGTATCTCCGGATTTGTAGCGCTCGTTCCAGTCTGTCATAAAAGCAATTTAGTCCGGTCAAGCCGCAGGTCAAATCAAGCGGCGATCCAAAAGTTTCGCCCGTAGCGGATCCGCCGATTGCAGATGGGCGAGCGCAATGGCCAATGCGTCGGCAGCGTCGGAAGATGGAGTCTCAGCAAGGCCAAGCAGCGCCCTGACCATAAAGGCGACCTGCGCTTTATCCGCTGTGCCTTTGCCCACTACGGCCATTTTGATCTTTTTAGGTGAATATTCGTATACCGGCAGACCGTAATCCGCCGCGGCAATGAGAGCAGCGGCGCGTGCAGCACCCATGGAAATGGCTGTGCGGTGGGATTGGACGAAAATAATGCCCTCCACCGCGACTTCATCCGGCTGATATTGCTGGATGAGATTGGTCAAATGGCTCCGAATAGCGGAAAGAGCGCCGGACTGGATGATTTTCTTCGGCACATGAATGACGTCGTAAGTAATGACGGTAGGTTTGCGCGGATCTCCCTCCAGGATGGCATAGCCTGTATTGCGGACGGCGGGATCAATGGCGAGAACGCGCATGGGTGGAGTAAGCAGGCTCAAAGCCATGCATGAAAGCGGGAAATCTTCCCTTCCGGGTGCGATTGCACGACTGGCTTTTCAGCATTGTAACTTTCCGGTGCATTTAGAGACTTTCCGCGTGAACAAATTTTTCCTCATACTGCTGGTTTGGACTCTGTTCGCGGTGAATTCGACCGCCCAGCGGCTGCCGGATTCCGATATCCCCAAGGCTCCACTGACAGGGCTTTCTGATAAATTCGGCGTGCTCCGCAACAGTCCGTCCATTGCGGAGAGAATTGTCCAACAGCTTCAAGAGCTTAAAATCCAGCACGGCTTCCAGCTCTATCTATATATGGAGCCTTCGCTGATGGGTTCCTCGGCAATCGATCTCGCGGCGCAGCTGCAGGAGGCATGGCTACCGGATGGCGGGGGATTGGTTATCGTCTTTGAATCGGACACGAAAAAGATTGGCTTGGGCAGGCAGTTGGAAACGACGGAAGCCTCCCTGCGCAGCCTCGAAAGCGTGCCGGCGTATACGCAGGTGGAGATTATCACAAATTCTCTGATGGCGGCGAACAAAGAGCAGAATACCGAAGCCTACCTGGAGCTTCTGGTCACAGATCTTTGCGAAAATTTCGACCAATATTTCCAACGTAAGAAGGCCCCGGCAAATAGCGACCGTTCGTTGCGACTGGCGTTGATCACCGTGGGTGCGCTTTCCTTACTGGCCCTTGCGGGCATAGGGTTGGGCTGGCTAATGGGCAAATCAGATGCGAAACAGGCGGAAACCAGAGGATTTCCCCAATACGATATCCCGGAGCGTCTGGGAGCGCCGTATGGAGGAGGGTGCGGTGGATGCCATCACTTCGGTCCACGGAATAGCTAAGAAAAGCGGTAAGATTTATTCTTTTCCATCTGATTTCCAGAGATCCGTTTCTCTGTCGTCGAATGCTCTTCTCTCTGTTAGATTGTGCGTTTTTCCGCCGGAAAATAGGGCGTGGGTAGCGCTGGAATGATTGGAATCAAAGCGGATTGAAACACGTTGACCGGATCTGTTCGGCATGCCAGTTTTTAGAGCGTAATGAATTTGCTCTCCCTATCCATCGCCCCTATCGCCTTGGCGATTGTGGCTTGTGAAACGATGAACGCTCCTATCAGCAGTTCTAGTTTTGATCCTCTTCGTCCGCCAGGTAGCTCATCGCAATCCTCAAACTCCAGCTATGGTCCCGAGTATTCTCCAGGTCAGTTTGTTAGCGCGACGATTGATAACACGGCGTTCTATAAAGATAAGCCGAAGGATAATCAGGATGCCGACAAGCTCCTCGCACGCGGCACACAGATGAAAATTGTATCTGCGGACTCGAGCTATGTGAAGGTGGAGCTGGATAGTGGTGAAGTCGGCTATGTGCCATCTGTGATGGTCTCCACTGGTGCGGCCCCCGAGGTGATGCCACTGGATGGTGCGTATCAGGTTTATCCTCCGCTTCCGAATACCGGCGGCCCCCTGGAGCCTTTGCCAATCGTAGATCCGAATGGATTGCCGCCGGAGGGTGCGATCCCCGCGATCATTGACCCGGATGCTCCGATTGTTCCTGTCGCCCCGACACTTGATCCCGTCCCTGACCTAAAGCCCGTGGAAGAGGCTCCGGCTCCAACGGCTGGCGAGGCGCTTGATGCCACGACCGATGCAGCCAAGGAGGCCGCTGCTGATGCGACTGAAGACGCTGCGGATGAGTTGAAAGAGAAGACAGCTCCGGCTGGTCAATAGTAGTCACTTCCAGATCTTATTTTAAACAATCCCGGCGGAAAATCATCTGCCCGGGATTTTTTTGTGCTCCCGTATTTGGGATTGTTGCAAATGAAACGGCCGACTAAACAGTGGTATGGAATTCGAAAAATTATGCGAGCTTGCTGCTGGTGAGGTGAAAATGATTGTGGATGTTTTGCCCGAAGAAGTCCGCCCACAAGCGGCAGGCTGCCCGGTTTACTACGAGGCCAAGCCTCTGGAAGGCGAATCGATCGAAGAAGACGCTTTGGGAGTATTCCAAGGCACCCCCATCGTTGATGAGGATCAAACCGGCAATCCGCCCAGAATCCGGATATTTGTAGAAAACATGTGGGAGTATGCCGAGCGCGATGAACAAGATTTCTTGGATGAAGTCGGCACGACCTATCTCCACGAGCTGAGTCATTATCTCGGCTGGGATGAAGAGGAAGTGGGAGAATTTGATCTGGAATAACCGTTTTCGCTGAAATCCTATGACTCCGCACCCTCCAGCACTTCCGCGTTCTCCCCAGGATCTGAAGAAGGAATCGAAACTCGATACTCTTTCGGTTCTGCACTACGTCATGAGTGGCCTCAACCTACTGATGGTTCTTTTCATCATCCTTCATGGATTGATCATGATCACCGTTTTTTCCTCCTTTATTGCTACCTCTGGCGTGGCAGAACCGGGCAGGAGCCCGAGGGCCGTTGGCTTGGATGAATTGCCTGCGCCTCAAACGGCGAACTCTGGTATTGCCGGTGAAAAAGCTCCGGAGCTAGCCGAAGAAAACGAAACGACCGGGGTAACAGAACCGCCATCCACGACGCCCGCCGCAGGAAACGGACAGTCAGCCGAGCCTGATATCCCAAAATTTGTGCTACCTATCATGTATCTGTTGTATTTTACCCTGGGGCTGGCTGGGGCGGCTCTGGCAGTGGGTAACTTTCTTTCCGGAAGGTATCTGAAACGTCGGGAAAAGCGCAGGTTTTGCACCGTGGTTGCCGCAGTCAATTGCCTGCATTTTCCTTTGGGGACAGCTCTGGGAGTCTTCACGCTAGTGACACTAACCGGCCCGGAAATGGATGAACTCTATGCGGCTCATTCAAAAGCCCGCTAGGGAATGGCGGTGACGGCCAAGGCGTGCTCAATAAGCTCCATCGAGTCATGATCCTGTTCGGATAAAATTCTATGCCGCATCACCGGGGCAAAGATGGCCTGCACGTGGTCCGGATAGACTGCCGGCGCTGATTCCAGAAACGCATTAGCCCGGGCTGCTTTCAAAAGGGCCAGCGAGGCGCGGATCGAGACACTCTGGTCAGAGCCTGCCAGCTTTCTCAATTCCTCGCAGAGTGTGGTTATATAAGCCGCGATGGGTCTCGAAATCGGCAAATCCGCAGCTTTTTTCTGAAGCTTCAGGATGGTTTCCGCGTCGATTTCCAACGGAGCCGATTTTACCTCGCCGCTTTTTCTGGAAGCGTGTGCCATGACGATCTCGATCTGCGTGGCGGCATCCGGCAGTGACATTTCCATAGATAGCAGGAATCTGTCCAGCTGTGGCTCGGGAAGCGGGAAGGTGCCTGTCGTGTGGGTATCGTTCTGGGTCGCGATGACAAGAAACGGCTTGGGTAATTGATGGCTCACTCCGTCGATGGTTACCTGGCCTTCGTTCATGCTCTCCAGGAGGGCGGATTGGACACGCGGTGAGGTCCGGTTGATTTCATCTGCCAGCAGGCAATTTGCAAAAACGGGGCCGGGAACAAATTCCATGCTATCCCGGCTGGCGCGGAAAAGGTTGTAGCCGAGCAAATCCGCTGGAAGCAGGTCCGGAGTGAACTGAACCCGTTTGAAAACGCCTCCGATGGAGCTTGCAAGAGTGTGGGCAAGGGTTGTTTTCCCGATTCCAGGCGCTCCTTCTATAAGGACGTGGCCATCGGCCAAAAGAGCGGTCAGAAGGAGCTTCGCGGAATTTTCCGAGCCGATTACCGTCTCGCTGAGAAGGCGAAGCAGTGGGTCAAGAGCGAATGGGTTCATAGATTGTTCTCACTGGCAAACTTGCTGATGGCCTCCGGATAGAGCTGATGCTCGACGATCTGGATTCTGGCATGGAGTGTTTCGGCGGTATCGTAGGGGAGGATCGGCACGACTTCCTGCTCCAGAATCGGGCCGGTATCCATGCCGGCATCCACCAGATGGACGGTGACGCCGGTTTCCGGCGCGGCGGCATCGATGGCCTGCTTCCACGCTTCCATCCCGGGAAATGCAGGTAACAGAGAGGGATGGATATTGAGAATGCGCTGGTGGTAGGCATCTAGCAGAGGCTTTTTTACCAATCTCATAAAACCGGCCAGACATACGAGATCAACACCTGCGCGTTTCAGCTTTGCGGCGGTTTCTTCCTGCGCCTCCTCAGGAAAGCGCGTGCGATGGGGTGAGCAATCGATGACCTCGGTATGAATTCCCTGGGATCTTGCCCTTTCCAGAATGAAAGCATCCGGATTGTCGGATAAAACGATGGCGATTCTCGCACGGAGTTTACCTTTCTGGATGGCATCAAAAATCGCCTGCATGTTTGAGCCGGATCCAGAGCCGAGTATTCCAAGAGTGAGCATGCCTCTGGTTTAAACGACAGCCCGGTTCTGCCAAGAAGCAAGTTCCGCGGATTTCTCCACGTTTCTATGGCTTCCCTGTCCCATCAGGGCAGCAAAAAACCAAATTTCCGAGAAATTTTCTCTGCGGTGGAGAGCAGCTTTGCTCCGATATCCTCGAAACGGTCTGCTGTGATATTGAATGAGCTGCCGGTGGCCCAGATCATGGCAATCGGGTAATTGCGGTGATCACGGATAACCGTGCCGATGCAATGGCAGCCTTCGAATTCTTCTGCCATATCGATCGCGTAGCCACGTTTGCGGATGATTTCCATTTGCTCACGCATTGCTTTTTTTGTCGTGATGGTGCGGCTGTTGAACTTGACCATGTTCAGCTTCGACATCAATTCCTCTGCTTCCTCCGGCGGAAGAAACGCCAATAATGCCTTGCCGGGAGCCCCGGAATGGAGATTAAAGCGAGTGCCAAGATCGACGGAGAATTTAAACGGAGAGCCCCCGATGGCTTGCTCCAGTATCACTCCCGTGGTGCCTTCCAGAACGGCGAGATAAATGGAGGCATTGACCTGATCGCGCAGCTCGCGCATTTCATCTATGGATTTTTCCACCAAGTGTGAGTCTCCCATGGCGCTGGCTCCGAGGATCATCATTTTCCGGGTGAGGTAATAGCAACGGGAAGTTTCGTCGCGTGCGATGTAGCCTTCTTCCATCAAGGTCATCGTGATCCGGTAAACGCTGTTTTTGGAAATCGCCAAGGCATCAATGAGTTCTTTCTGCGTCAATCCCTGGGGCTTTTCAGAGAGCATTTGGAGAATGCTCAGCGCTCTTTCTAGATTGGGGACGTGGAATTTACTCTCTGCCATGGTATGGGAAGGCATTAGTCGCCGCTGAGCGGACAGGTGTCCCGCTTTATTTTATGGAACGGAGTCAATTTGGAAAAAAGACACAAATTTAGACTTTAGGGATAGATTTGTGACCTTTCGCCCGGTATAAATCCTGAACGTATTTTAGAGAAAAGTCGTTCTCTTCCCGAAAATAGCTCCGCACCAACTTTGAAAATTATACTCCATCTGGCGATCTTTGCCTGCTCCGCATTTGTTGCGGCGGCGGAGATGTATCTATCTCCCGTGGATCTCGATGTGCTGGGAGAGTCCCGGCTTTTCGTCACCTGCGGAACAGGGAAGCGGCTGCTTGAGATGGATGCGGAGAGCTTGGAGGTGACTAGACAAATCGACTTTCCGGCGGAATTGACCGCCACTGCAATCTCGGCGGATGGGAGCACGTTTTATGTAACGGGAGGTGTTGCCGACGGAAAAGTTTTCATCGTGGATGCCGCCTCTTGGAAGATTACCCACACAATTGCCGCCGGGCACAGTCCGATGGCACCAGTGCTTTCGGCGGATGGCGCGAAGCTCTATGTATGCAATCGGTTCTCGAATGAAGTCTCAGTTTTCGATACCCGGTCGCGGAAACTCATTTCACAGATTCCGGTCGGACGGGAGCCGGTTTCAGCCGACTTGTCAGCTGATGGAACGATTTTGTTTGTGGCGAATCATCTCCCGGAAGGTCGCGCCGACACGGATTATACCGCCGCTGAAATATCAGCGATTGACCTTGGCCGGGAAGAAGTCGCGACAATTCCGCTGGTAAACGGAGCCGGCGGTCTGCGTGGCATCAAGGTCTCGCCGGACGGGAAATTCGTTTTGGCCACTCATTACGTGGCACGCTTTCAGGTTCCCTTGACCCAATTGGAGCGAGGATGGGCATCCACGGATGCGGTGAGTGTGATCCGCGTCGCCGATAGGGCTTTGCTGCACACGGTTTTACTGGATGACCTGATGTTGGACTTTCCAACCCCCTGGGCGTTGGATTTTTCAGCCAATGGAAAAAAAGTGATCGTAAGTGCCGCAGGTAGTCAGGAGATCGGAGTGGTGGATTTTCCGAAATTGATCGAAAAGGCGGAGAGAGAAGCGGAAGCGGGGAGGTCGATGCAGGTGAGCAACGACCTTAGCTTTGCCTCCGGGATAAGAAAGAGAGTCACCCTGAAAGGAAACGGGCCGAGATCGCTATTGGTGAGTGGTCGGAAAGCTTACGTGGGAGGCTATTTCAGCGACTCTGTGGAGGTCGTGGAATTTTCGGGAGATCCCGGCGGAGAGCATCGGATCCAGGCACTGACTTCCGGACACACGCCGGATATGGCGAGACGCGGGGAAATGCTTTTCAACGATGCGCGCTTGAGTCTCCAACAGTGGATGAGCTGTGCAACCTGTCATCCGGACGGGCGCAGCGATGCGCTGAATTGGGACCGGAGCTATGACGGAATCGGGAATCCAAAGAATGTGAAAAGCGTTTTGAATGCCGACCGGATTGCTCCGACCACGTGGATGGGGCTTTTGGACGACAGCCATGCAAGTGTCCGCTCGGCGCTCAGAAAAACCTTGTTTTCCGCGGCCCCGGAAGAGGATGCCAGAGCGCTGGATGCGTATATCGCGTCGCTGCAGCCGGTGCCCAGCCCGTATTTGGAAAATGGTGAGCCGAGTGTTTCGGCGCGTCGGGGGAAATTGCTCTTTGAAGAACTCCGGTGCGCCGGATGTCACTCCGGCGAGCTGTTTACGGACGGCAATCCGGAAGATGTAGGCACAACGGGAGCGGGGGTGGATCAGGACATGGAGGTTGTGACTCCGGCGCTGACCGAACTTTGGAGAAATGCCCCGTATCTGCACGATGGACGCGCGGCTACCGTGCGCGAGATCATCACCACCGACTCCCATGCGGATATGAAAAAACGAGCCGGAAATCTAGAAGAGACCCAGATCGATGACCTCACCGAATATTTGCTCTCACTCTGATGACAGACCCGATGATTTTCAGATCGTGAACCCTTCCATTTCCAGTAGAATAGAATTTCCCGGAATCTGAATTTTTGTGGGAATACCCAAGCCCTTAGACCGCAGCCGTTTCAAACCAAAATACATCGAAGACCATGAAACCCTTTAGAAATTACCCCAGACGCTGGCAGGATGCAATGGCAGCCACTGCCATCTTTGCAATGGCTTTGACAACGGTGGGCAAGGCTGCCCAACAACAGCCACAGCAGATCAACACGCTCCGCTCCCTGCATGATGCCATCACTTATCTTTCCTCCACGTTTGGCGAGGCGTATCCGAATGGCGGGGAATATCTCCGGCGCCTGGAAGAGATCACGGATGCTACATCGGATGAATACAGGGCATTGCAGCGGGAGGCTCTATTGAATCATCCGGATGTCATCGGGCATGACTGGTTGATTGAGGTGAGGGATCAGTATTGGCGAAATCACGGCCCGATGAATACTCTTTTCCAGAACGGAGACGATCATCGGTTGGGAGGCGGCGGGGTGAAAAACTGGAGCAGCATAGGCGGGGCCGGCTGGAGGTGATATCGATTGGTGAGGATGGAATCGCGAAGCGGAAAAAAATCCTGGGTGAGGAGAAGGAGGGTATTTTCAGGGATGCGGATATCAGCTTCGACGGGAAGAAAATCCTCTACAGCATGCGTCGCTCCAAAGGCGATGACTATCATCTTTATGAAATGGATGTGGACGGTGGAAATGTAACGCATCTCACCTTTGGCAGCATGATTGCGGATGTGGATCCGATCTATCTGCCGGATGGAAAGATTCTTTTCAGCTCCACCCGGGATCCGAAGTTTTGTCAATGCAACCGGCATATATCCCAGAACCTCTTCCGGATGGATGCGGATGGAGCAAATATCCTTCAGGTCAGTGGCAATGGTCTTTCGGATTTCCACTCCAGCTTGATGCCGGATGGCCGGGTGATGTATTCCCGCTGGGAGTATGTGGATCGCCACTTCGGACCTTCGCTCGGGCTATGGACCAGTAATCCCGATGGCACCCGGCATGCGCTCTTCATGGGAAACAACGCGTGGAGCCCCGGCTCCATGTTGGATGCCCGTGTGATCCCCGGGACAGACAAAGTGGTCTGTATTTACGGGGCGACTCATGATTTGCCGTGGGGCGCGATGGTGGTTGTCGATCGGTCCAAAGGAATGGAGGGCACCGAGCCAATTGATCACATGTGGCCTGACTCGGCGAGAAGGTTGGTCGGTGAGAACAACGATGCCTATAACCAGTCTCTTCAAAACCGGCGCTCTGTGGATAAGATGAGGAACATGAAAGTCCGCTACGAGGATCCGTTTCCTGTACATAATTTGAAGGAAGGAAAGGGAGGCGGTTACTTTTTTATGGTCTCCAAGTCGCTCAGCCCTGAAGTGACTCATTCATACGGAAAAGTGCCGAAGGGTTCGGGGAAAATGGGAATCGTGCTGGCTGATGTGTTTGGGAACGAAGTTCTCGTTTATGAATCAGGTGATCCGGTTCTCGGGACCTTCGGGGCGCTCCCGATTGGCCCACGGAAGGTGCCGCCTGCCATTCCAGACACCGTGGATTATACGAAAGATCACGGTTTTCTTTACGTGAATGATGTATATCTGGGCACGGGCAAAGAAATGGCCGAAGTCGAGCGAGGCAGCATCAAATACCTGCGGATTATCGACGCTCCGGCACGGCGCACCTACGATGAACGCGGAGTTTGGAATGTGGATGCCCAGCAGGTGACTGCGATGAACTGGAATCTCACGAACAACAAACGCATTCTGGGAGATGTTCCCGTTGAGGAAGACGGCTCGGCATTTTTCAAAATCCCGGCGGATACATTTGTTCAAATTCATGCGCTCGACGAAAATAAGCAGATGGTGCAAGCAATGCGCTCGGGGACGATCGTCCGCCCCGGTGAAACGCAGGGATGCATCGGCTGCCATGAGGACCGGGTGAGCGCTCCGAGCGCTACGAACGCGGTGCCGCTGGCCACGAAACGCGCTCCCAGTGAGCTGCAGGCATGGATCAAGGGCAAGGATGTCAAAAAGCCGGAACCGTTCAACTATCTCACGGAAGTTCAGCCGATTTTCGATAAAAACTGTATATCCTGCCACGATCATGGAAAAGAGGCCGGCGAGATTTTGAATCTTTCCGGGGATCTGAGCTTTCCATTTAATGTATCCTATCACGAGCTGATGGTTCGTTCCGGAGCCCGTTATTCGGGACCGGAGGAGAAGATGGTGAACTTTGTGGGAGACGGGCCGCCGGGTGTTCTCCCGGCATTCGCCTGGGGTTCCCACCGCAGCAAGCTGGTGCGCGTGCTCAAGGAAGGGCATCATGGCGTGGAACTCTCTGATGCCGAGATGCAGACGATCACCGGCCGGATCGATGTGAACGCGGTTTATTACGGAAGTTATACCTCCTACTATCCGGGGCGTAATCCGATACTTGCCCTGAAAGATGGTAAGAAGAAAAACGACCTGGTTTTCGGAGACCTGGCGGAAGCGGGGAAAATGAAAGAACATATCCTTGGCAAAGGGCACTTGGTGAACTTTAGCCGTCCGGAGCTTAGCCCGGTGCTGGATATGAAAAGGAATCCGGAAGAACGCGCCCTGGCATTGTCCTATATCAAGGAGGCGGGAGAGCTATTGAAGGAAATACCACGTGAAGATCAGACCAATCTTGAAGTGCCCAAATCTGCGATGGATCTCCACAATCTCGGACGTTTGGGTGCGACAAAGCATGAAAATGCGGAGTCCGTGAAGGCCTACATAGACGGAATCAAATACTACCAATTCAAATAAGAAGTCAAAAGCAGTCTATCCGCGTGAATCTTCGGTTTTAACCGGGCCCCCAGTGGGATTTTCTACTCTGAAACGGAGGAGAAAATTTCCGGTTTCCACCCTTTCACCATGAGAGGGTGGAGTCATGTTTTTACAGCTGCGGGATGATATCCGCGGGAATATCCAGCTGCTTATCGTCGGCACCCAGGGAAAAATCACTGATGTGGAAGGTGTTTTCCTGCTTCCAGTCCACCTCGAGCCTTCTGTCGCCGAGAACGATGTTCCCAAGTTTTTGGCGGAAAAAGTTCACTAGCTTTTCGTAGCGGGCATCGCCGGCAAGGTTGTGGCGTTCCATCGGATCAATACGGAGATCGAAGAATGCGATTTCGACTTCGTTCGGAGAGGCTTCCAATGCCCAGCGGATATTTTCGCCGGGAGCGTGCCCGTATTTGTCACCCGGTTTGCCATTTTTCTCCCGTGTGCGCATGGAGAAGGCAAAATCATTAGACCGGAGATATGCCCGCGGACCGTAAACGTGGTTCATTTCGCCTAGCACATAGGCGAGTTTTTTTGCTGAACCTGCGACAACCTTTTGAAGCGGCCGCCCATCGAGGTGGGAATATTCCGGCTGTGTCACGTCCAGGCCGGCAGCAGTGTAAATGGTGGGGGCGAAATCGACAAATTCGATAAAATCCCGGTTCACCGTGCCCGGAGGAAAAGCGGTTTTATCTGACGATACGACGATCACCGCATCGTGGTTCGAGGTATCGTAGGGTCCGAATTTTGCCTCGATTCCCTGTTCTCCGAGGTGCCAGCCATGATCGCCGCAGACATAGATGATGAGATAATCCCTTCCCTACTTTTGGCTGAAATCCTTGAATTTCTCCACGGCTTCTCCGACGAGTGAATCGCCGAATGTGCAGAAGGCATAGTAATCGCGGATGGCCTGTCGTTTCTGAGCTGGTTCAAGATGATCAAAACGATTTTTTTCGTGAAGGATCTGAGCTGACGAGGGAGGACTTTGAGTTCCTCCATGCTGAATTCCGGAATCTCATATTGCTTGCCTTTGTAAAGGTCTCGAAATTCACGCGGAGGAAGAACCGGAGTGTGGGGGGAAGTGAAACCCGAGATTGAGAAACCCAGGCTTCTTCTCCGGAGGTCCGTGGGTTTTCAGTCCGTAAGCGGTTTCGTATCCACGGCCGGGATGATCCAGGAATCGTTCAAACTCTCCAACCGTCCATCCGTCCAGGGTTTTGTCCGGCGTCTGGGTGCTTTCGCCTCCGATGATGTGCCCGCCATCCGGAGAGGAATAGAGAATTTCCTGTTCGCGCTCGATTGCGGTTTTCAGTTGCTTCTCGGAGGCTGGTATTTCAGCCGGGGCTGGCGCTTCGGAATGCTTTTTTCTTTTTCCGCCATCTGCTGACGTCTCATCGCCGGAGAGATATGCTTTGACGCTGCCGTCGGGATAGAACCAGCGCTCTTCGTTTCCCACCGGTTGGGATTTTCCGTCGATTTTTGCGTAGCGCTTGTCGCGGAAATAATCGGTGAGTCCATTCTTCTGAAGACTGTTTTTTGCATCCACTTCAAAATCCCAGAAGCCGATGTTGTTCCAGGTAACTCCAGGGCCCCATTTGAAGATGTAATAGCCGGTTTTTCCGAAAACGGCTGTGCTATAGCCTGTATCCCGCATGACCTCCGGGACAACAGGTTTGAAGGTAGAGACCGCATTATGGGTCTGTTCAAAGCCGTAGATCCCGCTACGGAATGGGTAGCGGCCTGTGATCATTGAGCCACGGGAAGGGGCGCAGGCCGGAGAATTGCAATAAGCGCGGGTGAAAAGAACACCTTCCTGCGCCAACTTATCGATCTCCGGTGAGGAGACAAAACCAAGTGGACTTTCCTCCCTGCCCGTTACCGCACGATTGTAGCATGCGAGCGAGTCCGGGCGCTGATCATCCGTGATGATCCAGAGAATGTTTGGCGGTTCCCCGCCGGATTGGGCAAAGCCTACCGATGGGGAAAGGATGAGGAGTGCAAGAAGGTGCCTGAGTATCATAAATCGTTGCGGGAGTTATTCCCGGGTCCAGCAGCGGACGTAGTCGACCTCCATGTGGGTAGGGAAGCCTTCCGGCGTCGCATTTTCCGGGACTGGTTCACGGCCGTCCTCACCAGCCCATGCGATGAGGGGAGGGCGGGCTTCCATGGTGAAGGTGACGGTCATCGGCAGGTGCCAGTAGAGATTTTCCGCTTCGGCGACTTTGATGCCATCGATATACCACGTGATCTTCTCCGGAGTGTTCTCGCAGGCATAGATGTGGAAATCATCGCGTGGATCCCACGGGGCCATGTAGCTGTGCTTGCAGAGATCCGGGAGGTGCTGGGGACGTTGCCAGATTTCTTTGCCGTCTTTGATGATGCGGGTGTGGAGGTTGCAATCAATCTGATTGGGTGGGCTTCCGCCCTTCAGTTCTTTTTCATAGCCGTTTTGGAGCATCTCCACGATATCGATCTCGCTATAGGTGACGTGCGGATACTTTGGGTTGGTGGCACCGCCGGTGCTATACAGCCAGAAGGCCGGGCAGAGACCGGGGAAACGGCTACAGCCTTTGATGCGTGTCTCAAAATAACCGTAGGTTGTGCGCTTGGAGGACTGGAGGATGCCAAATTTGTAGAAATACTCTCTACCCTTTTTATCGGTATGGGGCTCGTAGGTGGCCTTGATGATCAGATTGCCGTCTTTCTGGAAGACGTTTTCCGGAGTCCAGGCACGCTCGCCCCAAGGGGCCAGTCTGTGATGCCATTTGCCGGAGTTGA
Source organism: Luteolibacter algae (assembly GCF_042683045.1). NCBI lineage: Bacteria > Pseudomonadati > Verrucomicrobiota > Verrucomicrobiia > Verrucomicrobiales > Verrucomicrobiaceae > Luteolibacter > Luteolibacter algae. Next base: position 210,426 of record NZ_JBHUIT010000001.1, read on the forward strand.
TCTCTGGCGCATTGAAATCATCCGTCAATTCCGGATCCAGAATCCACTTTTTGGAAGTGTCTGGTTCTTTCAGGAATGGCTGGGGGGTAGTTGTTTTTTGCTCTGCTTCCTGGGCAACAAGCGGGGTGGTGAGTGGCAGGAGCAAGGCGGAAATTGCTATAAAAGCAGGCTTCAATAAGGAGTGTAGACTCATATGCGTGAGGTGATTGGTTTCGATAAGTGGTTGTCCATAGTCCCAAGTGTAACGGGAATGATACACTTGAGACGTTGGCAATCGAAACGATCTTGCAAATTGTCTACAATATTTTCGAATTATTGGGTTTTCGCCTCCAGCTGGGGAAGCTCCAGGATGCCATCATCAGCACCCGGAGCAAAATTGCTGAGGACGACTTCATCTCCTCCTGCTCTGCTCCATTTCACCTCAACACGACCGTCTCCGAGGACGATATCCTGGAGCTTTTTACGCATCGCATCGATCACCGGACGATAGTATGGATCTGCCGCGAGATTGTGGGTTTCATCGGGATCGACCCGAAGATCGAAAAACATCGGATCAACCTTATCCAAATCCTGTTTCAAAGCCCAATCGATGTTCTTTCCATCAATATTTTTAGGACGGATTTTCATGGAGAATTTGTAGTCCTTGGTGCGGATGAGCGCGCATGGGCCGATTACCGGAGTGGGCTCCGCAATGGTGTAGTCTCGGGGAGTATCTTTTCCACTGGCTACCAGAGCGAGATCCCGGCCATCCAGATAATCATACTCAGGTTTTGAGATATCGATTCCCGCTGCTGCGAAGAACGTAGGTGACATATCGACAAAGGTGGTGAGATCGGTAACGACCTTGTCCGCCGGGAACTTCGTTTTATCGGAAGATGCCACGATGATGGGGTCTTTGAGATCTGTATCGAACGGGCCGAATTTTTTGATCATCCCGTGTTCGTTGAGTCTCCAGCCGTGGTCGCCGCAAACGTAGAGAACCAGCCAGGGTCTTTGTTGGGACTCGGAGTATTCGATAAAAGCATCGACTGTCTTGCCGACGAGAGAATCGCCATAGGCACAGAAGGCAAAATAATCGGAGATCATCTGCTGTTTCTCCTCGCTGGTGTAGTGGTTGCTACCGGCCGTCTTGTAGAGCTTCTGGATCTGGGGAGGGAAATTCTCCAGTTCTTCCGAGGAAAATTCCGGGACATCATAGGTGAAGCCGCTGAACATTTTACGGAACTCCTCGGGTGGGAGCACAGGTGTGTGTGGGAAATCGAAGCCGCAGTGAACAAACAGTGGCTTGTCGGTGGCAGGTCCCGCAACTTTCTTCCCATTGACGGTCGTGAACTTCTGATCCGGATGTTTCAGATAGTCTATAAGGGAGATGCTGAACGATCCGTCTCGGGTTTTATCACCGGGCTGGGGATTGACTCCACCTATGATTTCTCCATCAGCAACGCCTTTTTCGGAGCTCTGACCCGGACGGTAGTCGCGGAATAAGTCCAGTTTCCTGGCGATGTCCCGGTGAGTGGTGGATTCAGGCTCCGGCTTGTCTGTCCAAACGGCTACATCTCCGTTTTCAAAATAGAAGGTCTCGGTCTTCTCTTTTGTTTTCCAGTCGGTCTCATTGCTCCAATCGATCAGTTTTTTCGTGGCAAATTCTTTGCGGTAACCGAGATCGACATCGTAAAGTTTGCTCGGCTCCCCTTTTTTGAGATCCTCCACATAGCGGATCCCGCGTTTTCCCACGGTCACAGTCTGGTAACCTGCCGCATCACGCATTACCTGCGGGACGAGCGGATGCCAGTGTTCCATCCCTTTGGGATTGTAATACTCAAAGCCATAAACGCCCGTGCGGTGCGAATAGCGACCGGTGTGCATGCTTGTGCGGGACGGGGCACAGCTGGGGTTCTGGTTATAGGTATTGATATAGGTCGTGCCCATTTTCGCGAGCCGATCGACATTCGGAGACATGACTTTGCCCAGCGCACTGTCATCACGATCGTGAACCATGCGGTTGAAGGCATTGATGGAGTCCCAGCGCTGATCGTCCGTGATAACCCAAAGGATATTGGGGGCTTTGGGCTCGGCCGCTTTCAAGGAGGTGGGAAGGACCATACACAGGAGTGCAGGCAGGTATTTTGGAAGAACTTTCATGGATAAAGAATGTGAGTGATGAGAGGGGTTTGATTGGCTCCGGGATTGCCTATTTGGGATTTTGGTAGATTGCGAGATTGTCGAAATCGATGGTGCTTCCGTTTACCGTAAAGCCGAATTTGGTTTTGGTAGGATGAGAGATCCCCGGTGATTTGAGGCTCGTGATGAGTTTCCCATCGAGATAGGCCTCCATGAGATCCCCGACCAGCCGGACACGCATGGTATACCACTGACCGGTTTCCAGATCGACTGCCGCGGATGACTGGGTGTGGGAGAGAAATTCCTCGAGTTTCTTCTTTTCCGCAGCCGGTAGGTCCTTGTTCTGCCGTTGCCCACGGATCTCCAGGTTCATATTACCGGTTTTATCATCACCGATCACGATGCGTTTTGGGAAGATGGAAACCCGGCAGATATGGCCCGCGTGAACTGATTTCTCGTTCTTGTCATCGATGACGAAGTTGAAGCTCTTTCCGCCTGTGAACCGGAAATCAAACTTCACGTCCAAATCATCGAACTTATGCTCCTTACGTATGACACAGCCATGGCTTTCCTTGGTCTGGCGTGCGATGAGGATGCCGTCCTCTACGGTCCATGACTTATCATCGCCGAGAGAGGTCACATAGTTTTTTCCAACTTCTGAACGGTTTTCAAAATCGTCGGAGAAAATAATTTCTGACTGTTCCTCAGCATTCAGCGAGCAGCTCGCGAGAAGGAAAGCCGCGATGAACAGCGGGCGACCGCCCCGGAGCACGGAAATGGATGTGGTGATTTTTTTCATGGTGATGAATAGGGAGCAATCGGCTACTCGATGATGACAGGAGCGGTTTTTTTGGCTTTCTCCAGAAGTTCCTTGCGGAGTTCCTCATACATCTGAAGGCGCTTCTTCTGGTATTGTCCGGATTCCAGGAAGGAGTTTGCGATGTTTCCGGAGTTCCACTCATTCCAGAGTTTTGCCATTTCCGCGCGGCGCTCCGGGGACTCATCCACAATATCCTTGGATTCGAATGGGTCTGACTCCATGTCGTAGAGTTCCGTCTTTGTCGCACCGTGGTTTTCCAAAAGGTATTTGGTCGTCTCGGTCCTGACGGCCCATGAGCTGCCATTCTGCGTCCGCCAGAAGAGGGCTGCATGTGGGGACCCTTTTGTTTCCCGGGTAAGAAAGGGAATCAGGTTCTTTCCGTCGAGTGGATGCCCGGAGCTATCGCCATCCGCAAGTGCGACTGCGGTAGCTGAAATATCCAGTGATGACACGAGACCATCAAAGGTGCCGGGATTTTTGAGACCGGCGGGCCAGTGGATCAGGAAGGGCACGTGGGAGCCCCCTTCGTGCATGCTGCCTTTGCCATCACGGAAATTTCCGTTGTCGGTGTATTGATTGATTTTGCCTTTGGTTTCTTTGCGCGCACCTCCGTTGTCCGAGAGAAAGAAGATCAATGTGTTATCGTATTTACCGGATTCTTTCAGAGCCTCGACAACCAAGCCGATTCCACGGTCCATTTCATCGACCATCGCTGCGTAAACCCTGCGATCCTTGTCCTTGATATGTGAATACTTCTCAATCGTCGCCTTCGGTGCCTCCAGCGGCTGGTGGGGGGCATTGTAAGCGAGATAGAGGCAGAAAGGGTTTGTGCCCTCTTTCACAAATTTGGCGGCGTCTTTGCTGAGCGCCGTGGTCAGGTATTCGTTGAACTCAGCTGATTGATTGTTGCGCATGAGCGGCTGGAAGCATCCTTCGTTTGCGCTGTAATGAGGTTTTCCGTCAGGAAGTGTGAGCGGGTGATTGGTGGTTACGCCATCGGGAAAATAGGAATGTCCGCCGGAAAGAAATCCGTAGAAATAGTCGAAACCACGATTATTCGGATGGAAGGGTGGCGAGCCACCCAGGTGCCATTTTCCGATGATTCCAGTATGGTAATCAGCCTTTTTCAGACGGGTGGCAAAGGTCTTTTCGGTGAGGGGTAATCCGCTATGCAGATCGAAGGGAGAATTGGTCAAATTGATCTCCAGCCCGAAACGTGCCTGATAGCGGCCTGTGATAAGTCCGGCGCGGGATGGCCCGCAATACGGGTGGGTTACATAACCGTTTTTACAGACGATTCCATTCTCGGCGAGCGCATCAAGATTAGGAGTGAAAATCTCCTTGGAGCCAGTAAAGCCGAGATCGGCATATCCGAGATCGTCCGCTAGAATAACGAGGATATTCGGTTTTTCAGCGGCGATAGAGGTGTTGACGATACATAAAAAGGATAGTGCTAGCTTTGTGATGGAATTGAATTTTGACATCGGTATTCGGGCGTGGAGAGGTAAGTGATGGGGGTTGTGGTTAGTCGATTTGCAGAGGTTTGACTTTTGCGGCTTTCTCGAGCTGTTGCTTGCGCAGATCTTCGTAGAACTTCAGGCGGGCGCGTTGATAGGCTTCCGCTTGTAGATATTCGTTGGCCTTGTTGCCGGCGTTCCACTCGTTCCAGAGTTTTGCAAGCTCCGCGCGGCGTTCCGGCTGTTGCTCGAGAATGTTATTCTTTTCGTATGGATCCGCAGACATATCGTAGAGCTCCTTCTTATTGCTCTGCATGAGGAACTTGGAGTTCTCGGTCCGCACGGCCCAGGCCTTGCCGTTGTTTTCCCTCCAGAAAAGCGCGGAGTGAGGTGAGCCTGTGGTTTCGCCGGTGAGGTAGGGAATCAGGTTCACTCCTTCCAGTTTCTCGCCGGAGGTATCACCTCCACCCAATGCTACAGCTGTCGCGGCAATATCGAGTGAGGATACCAGTCCATCGAATTTTCCCGGATTCTTCAGCTTCGCCGGCCAGTGGACGATATAGGGAACATGGGAGCCGCCCTCACGCATGCTGCCTTTGCCATCCCGGAAGGGGCCGCTGCTGGAATAGTTTTCGCGGTCGGTTTTCCCGTATTTCATGGAGGCGCCATTGTCCGAGAGGAAGAAGATCAGCGTGTTTTCGAATTTGCCGGATTCCTTCAGTGCTGCGACGATCATGCCGATCCCGCAGTCCATTTCATCAATAATCGCGGCATAGACGCGGCGGTTTTTATCTTCGATATGGGAGTATTTCGCGATGATCTCTTCAGGTGCCTGAAGCGGCTGGTGGGGTGCGTTATAAGCAAGATAAAGACAAAATGGCTCCGTGCCCTTCTTTACGAACTTGACCGCATCCTTGCTGAGGGCGGTGGTCAGATATTCCTCAAATTCCGCGTTTTTGTTGTTCCGGGAAAGCGGCAGATCGCTGCCTTCGTTTGCAGTGTAGATGGGGTCGCCATCAGGAGTGGTCAGGGGGCGGGTAGTGGTAACGCTGCTGGGAAAGTAGGAATGCCCGCCGGAAAGAAACCCATAGAAATAATCAAAGCCCCGTTCGTTCGGGTGGAACGGGGGAGCAGCGCCGAGGTGCCATTTGCCGATGATGCCTGTGCGGTAATTGGCCTTCTTTAGCCGGGTGGCGAAGGTCTTCTCGCTCAAAGGTAGGCCGCTGTGGGTATCAAATGGAGAATTGGTGAGATTGATCTCCAGGCCGAACCTGGCTTGGTAGCGGCCTGTAATGAGGCCAGCGCGCGATGGGCCGCAGTAGGCATGCGTGACATAGGCATTGGTGCAGCTGATGCCGTTTGCCGCTAACTTGTCTAAATTCGGCGTGCGGATATCCTTGGCTCCTGTGAAGCCGACATCGCCGTATCCGAGGTCATCTGCAAGAATGACAAGAATATTGGGTTTTTCCCCGGCAGTAGCGAGGTCAGATGGAATGGCCGCCATTAGCAGGCCGAATCCATAGAGGAACAGAGATTTTAAATTATGCGGGGATTTCATGACGTTTCAGTAATTCCGGGTTCTTTCCAGAGAGCCTTGGGAAGGGTATACTGAGCTTACCGCCACCTATTTGTAAAAAAAATCAAACCTGCCACATTTTTATCTCTCCCTGACGAGAATTAACCGAGATTTTCCCGCGCATACTTTCGCCGGATTTTATGGCGAAGGTATCCGGTAGCGGGAAATGGAGTTTGTTTCTGATTGGCTCTATCGCATCGGCCAATCGGATCCAATTCGCTATCTACGATTGATTTCAAAGAGTTCTCCCTGAAATCGATCGGGAAAAGATACTTTGAAACCTTTGGTCGCCAATTGCTCGCCCGTTCCTCTAAATACGATCTCGCCGGTAGTTGCCAGAATCGCCTCATAGTCAGAGTCCGGATCCAGATGATCCACGGTCACCCACGTTTCCGCTTGGTGGGATTCCTGTTTAAACACCCCGACGATTCCTCCGGATTTTGTTTCGGTATTTATCCGCTGGAAGCCATCCCAATGTCCCACCTGCGGTTCACCAAAGCCGGATAAATCTTGGCGAAAGGTCATAAAATCATGCTTTTTCTGCATCGCCTTCAACCAATCCGCCGTGGCTTTTATCTCCTTGCGTTGCTCCGGGGTCAGCTTACGCGGGTCTCCCAGAACAATCGGTAAAGATCCGGCGAGGGATTTGAAGGAATACATGAAATTGGGGTCATCGAGACTCTGATTGCCGATGACCAGAGAGGCTGCAGGTATCGTGGGTGTTCTGGACCAGGCAAGGTTGCGCACTCTAAGGGCGCCTTTTGGGGATTGGTTCACGTAATTGGAAAGCCAGTTCCCATCGGCGTGCTTGCACATATCGAAATCGATCAGGTGGAGGGCACCCATTGTTTCAAAGGTGCAGTCGATAAAGAGGTTGGGCGCGGCATCATGCAGTTCATCAAACAACTGCCAGGTGGCCTGATACATCTCCAGCATGGATTCGTTACGGTCCTTGTGATCATGATGCGGAGAATGACAGCCGGAGCGTGTTTTGTCGGAAGTGTAGGCACCTGTTACTGCAGCAAAGTCACCTTTGATATATTCCAATCCGTAGTCATTGACCATGCCGAGTATCACATCCCGGATGTAATCCTTCCAGCCGGTGGTCATACACATCGATTTCGATTCCCAGCCGTATAGCTGCTCCTCATCGGAATGGAGATTTATATCATCACCGTTCGCCTTTTTCACGGTCCATTCCGGATGCTTTTTGTAAACTTCGCTTTTCGTTTCCGAAGAACATAGGCTGATCCACACTCCGGGTTTCATACCCTTCGATTTTATGTAGTCGAAAACGGGTTTCAGTCCGTTTGGAAACTTTTCCTTATCGACTCCCCAGTCGCCATAGGAGTCTTGCCAGCCATCATCAATAATGAATTCTTCTATTCCTATGTCGGCGCAGGCGTCCACCAATTCATAGATCATCTTTTCATTGATGTTATGCTTAAATGGCTCCCATGTATTATATATGAAAACAGGTTTTTGGTCGACTTTGAAAATGCGGCACCCCATATGATTCCTTACGAAATTATTGATTGAGGTGTTCACGCAGCTCATCGGCTCATCACTATCCGAATAGAGACCGGAAAATACCCAAGTGCTTTCCCAGTTTTCATCCGGTTTTATCCATTGGCGGAAGCCAAAGGTTTGATCGATGTGGGTTAAGCCGGAGGTGATCAGACTTGGCTGCTGGAAGGCTGAAGTTCGTTTCATTACCCCCGGTGCCTCATTTCCTACGAAGATGCCTCTTCGTGATGTATGATGGTGCACCACCATTACAGGATCGTGCCATTCTCCGATAAACTGTCCCAGGTGCTTTTGTCGGGCATAATCGTTCATCACCCAACAATCCGTCCCGACTCCACCACCGATAAACTTCAGTCGTTCAATATCAAGAGATTCGATTTTGAGCTCGGAATTACCTCTGTTGAAAAATTCGATCTTTTTCCTGATGATCGGGGATTCCTCATAAATCAGGTAGGTGATACCAATCTCCAGGCCGGGGTTATTTTTCGATTTCAAATTCAGTTGGATCCCGTCTTTTACCGGTTGGTGGGAAACGTATTCCCAACCACTCATGCCGGTGATTGGCATGTCATTCAGGAGAAAGGAAAACTCATCCGATTTGGAAACGAACTCCCGGTCCTTCCCAAGTAAACGGAAGCTATTGGTTGTAAGACTGCCATCTTTATTGAGAGATATTTGACGTTGGATGACATCGTTCTGTAATGATAGCACGTTATCTTTGTAAATGATGGTGACTTCGGAATATGCTAGGCCGATTAGTGCGATCGAGTAGCGCGCTATGCGTAGAAGGGAGAAGTTTTTTTTATGCATATTATATTTAGTCGGTATATTTACGGGGGGGCAAGCGGTGTAGGACGGGCAGGCTATATTGAGCTATTTCCAGATTCTGAAACCGTGATGCTCCAGAAAGATAATGAACTACAGATGTTTACGGAAATTTCTTTCGGGCGATGTGCTTGATGCGCTTCTAGAAGAGGTGGATTCTCCGGCCGAATCATCGATTTGCAACGGCCTGTGATTGATCCATTAGATTGCCGACAGTTTGATATAAAGGAACTTAGGTATTTTCTGGAGGCAGCCGGGTGCCTTGCTATTCGCGGGTAGCCAGTGAGGGGGGGGGGTGATGCGGAAATGTGTATTTTTTGTAACGAAATTTTGGTCGTTATATTTCTTGAGTTAAATCTGTTGGAAGTGTTCATATTCGTTTCAATAGGGATTCGGGTAAATCTGGAATGCTCTATTGAAATCAAAAACCCAAATATGAAAAGAATCAAAAAACCGCTGAATACAGCATTGGTTTTGGCTGCGCTATCACTAACCAATCATGTGGCACGCGCTGCATATAGTGAACCGGCGAGCTACACGAATGCTCCTACAACGATCACTCTCGGTTCGCCGGGATACGAAACTACCGGCGCGGACGATTCCGCGGCTTTTTCCGATGCGATAAACGATGTCGCCGCTGCGGGCGGCGGGATTGTCTGGGTGCCGGAAGGAGATTATAGCCTGGTCGGAGTGGAAATGAAATCGAACGTCCATCTACGGATCAGGACTGGTTCCATTCTGAGAATGCAAGCGGAAGGGCTGATGTTCTGGTTCGGCGGGGGAATTGAAAATGTCAGCATCCGAGGTGCCGGCGGCCGATTCACCGTGAACATGGGGAACTTCGATACATCCCGCTTTATTACTGGAAACGGCGTAGATAATATGCTGGTAGCAAATATCGACATCGAGGATCCTCACGAAACAGTTTATAGCAGTATCAGTCTCGGATGGGATCGGATACGTGACGAGACCCCCAGCAATGTCACTGTTAGGAATATCTCCTGCCTGAATAAGGAACACTACGGTTACGGGATTATCCAGGCACAGGCTGCGAGTGATTCGTTTTTCACAAACCTAGAAGGTCACGGTGGAGTTCCCGTGCGGCTGGAGACGGGCTGGAAGCTAATGAATCTCGCCAAAAGGGGAGGCGTGTTTAATATCAAAGCAACAAATATCACTTCCAAAGATGGCCAGGCTGCGGTGATGATGCAGCCCCACACCATTACCAATGGAGATGTGTTCATCAATCACGTGAATTCCGTCGGGAGCGAATTCACTGTGGTTCTCGAAAAGGGAGGAACATGGAAGTATAGTGCTCAGGAAGTGCAGGATTACGGTCTGGCCACCGGGACCTTTGGTATGATCAGTGTGGGAAATGCCCATGGTGCCTATCACTCCAGCGGAGTTCCGACCCGCTATTCACGTTTGGATAATTACACGCCTTCCGAGCTCCAGAAGGTCTTCCGGGATCCTGGTAAAATATCCGGACACAGCGGTCCATCGATCGCGGTTGTTGGAAATTACGGAGATAGCAGCTCGCTGACTACCTGGAATATTTCAGGAACAGGAGGCTATGTGAATCCGCTTATCTCGGACGAGGATGATGAATACAATCATTCCTCGGCAGATAAAAAGCGTCCTTCGCTCTGAGTCTGATATAGCGGCGGGCGTGCCTCGCGTCCGTCGCTCGGAGCGTTTCGGCTGCGGCCATGTTATTAGAGAGATATGATTTATCTCTATGAGTTATCCCTGGAGTCTTCTTGTTGTGAGATCGGAGATTTCTCTGATTTTTAGGACCGAGAAGATTTATTTTGGATATGCGTGTGAATCTATTATTTGAATTATGAAAATTATTAAATCTGATGTTAGTGTTTTAAGTGTTACTGCTGTTATTTCATGTATGATTGCTCAGCCGGTATTGGCTGCATATAGTGAGCCTGCAAGCTACACGAATCCTCCTGAAACCATAAATCTAGGGAGCGTGGGTTACGAAACGATTGGCTGGGATGACTCCGCCGCATTTCGTAACGCGATTGATGACGTCGCGGCTGCCGGTGGTGGCGTGGTGTGGGTGCCGAACGGAGATTACAGGCTTTCCGCAGTTTCCATGAAGTCGAATGTTCATTTGAAAATTCACAAGAATGCAACGCTGACGCTGCATAGTGAGACAAGTATGTTCAATTTCACCGGCGGGATAAGAAATACCAGTATTCGTGGCATCGGGGGGCGGTTTACTGTCAAAATACCCGATTACAATTCCGCCCGGTTCGTTTACGCAACCGGCGTGAACAATATGATGGTCACAAATGTTGATATCGAAGATCCATTCGAAACGATCTATAGCAGCTTTGAGCTGACCTGGGATCGCGTAAGAAATGAAACTCCGAAAAATCTGACGATTAGTAACATCTCATGCTTAAATAAGGAGCATTATGGATATGGAATCATCCAGGCCCAGGCTGCGAGTGACAGTTACTTCTTTAATCTGGAAGGTCATGGTGGCGTGCCTGTGCGATTGGAAACTGGCTGGACTCTGATGAATTTGGCGAAAGAAGGAGGGGTTTTCAATATCAAGGCGACCAATATCACGTCCGAGGACGGGCAGGCGGCGGTGATGATGCAGCCGCATACCAGATCCAATGGCGATGTTTTCCTGAATTTCATCGATGCCGTGGGAAGCGAATTCGCGGTAAGCCTGGAGAAAGGTGGAACGTGGAAATACACAGCCCAGCAAATTGCGGACTACAATCTAGGCACGGGTAACTTCGGAAAAGTGAGCATCGGTAACGCTCATGCGGTCTACCGTGGTTCCGGTGTGCCGACACGTTATGCACACCTAGATTTCTATCCCGAATCCGAGCTCCTCAAGGTGTTCCGGGATGGGAACGAAATCGAAGGATACAGCGGGCCATCAATTGCAACCTTTGGAAATCATGGGGATGCGAACCAGCTGATCACCTGGAAGATCACAGCTTCGCCGGGCTTTGTAAATCCTCCGATTTCCACAGAGGATTACAATCATCCGAATTCTAAAAAGAATCGTCCGTCGCTTTAAAAGGGCGTGATTCCACATAGGCAGCCACATCCTTCGACGGTGTGGCTGCTTCCATTAGCTTTCTCCAGATTCTCTATGATGAAGACCCAAACCTTATTGCAAATTTCAACACTTTTACTCGTCGGTGGCACCGGTTTCTTTCTGGGAAAACAAACTGCTGCGGATCAAGTCGGGCTTTTGGTCGCTGGCTTGGTCGATGGACAGGGTGCAGGCTCCGGCAACCACCGCACTCCATCGCGAGCCGATGCGATGAGCCATAAAAAGCTTTCCGGTGCTGGTAATTTGATGAGCGAGCGCTTGCAACAATACCAGGGACTGCCGTCGGCCGAATTGCGACGTGAAGCAAAGGCGCTTGGAAAAATGTCTTTGGCAGAGCAAGCCATGTTTGCTCCTGCGCTCTTTGCCGCCTTGGCGGAGATTGATCCAGCAGCTGCTTTGCTGGCCGCCAGCGATTTTAAAGCTTCGAAGGAAAGTCTCATAGCCATGGTTCTGGCGGCCTGGACCGAAAAGTCCCCGCTGGAGGCTGCGGATTTTTACAAGAAAAATGAGCTGACATTGTTCAATCGGAATTACCTCAATCCCTGGGATCAAGTCAGCGGCTCCGAGACAGTGGCGATGGCCTTGGCTGGGATAGATCCCGCCGGAGCATTGCGTTGGGCTAAAGAACTGGGCGATCTAGCGGATCAAGGTGAAGCGATCAGCGGAATTTTCAAGCTTCAGACTGAATCTTCACCGCAAGCTGCGCTCGCAATGCTGGAGGGACTTTCGGAAGGTGAGAAAGAGCACGCGCTCAAAGCTATTGCCAGCACATGGTCGGAAACCGATATTGCCGGAGCGATTGATTGGGTGAATTCGCTCGATGAGCATGAGCATCCGCTGGTTCTTCCGCTCATCATCCGCGGCATGGCACAAAGTGACCCCGCGGTGGCTTCGGGATACTTGAAATACATTTCGGGAAACCGGGATCAAGTGATCGGGGATATCATCAGATCTTGGGGAGATAAGGACCCTCAGGCAGCCGCAGAGTGGATGGTAAGGGGGACAAGCGTGGAGGAGCAAAATTTCCTGATGGCACCTTTGCTGACAAAATGGGTTGGCGAGGATGTCAAAATGGCACGCGGTTGGGTGCTGGAGCAGAATAAAGGAGCATCGAAAGATGCAGCGGTTGCCGCGTATGTGAGAGCGACAGCAAGTGGTATCGAGAAGCCCTTGGATCTCGTGGATATGGCCAGCAAGGAAATTACGGACCCTACGAAGCGCGAGCGCGTGATCACTGATGCGCTGGTTTCGTGGGCTAGGAAAGAACCACAGGCATCAAAAGCTTTTGCGGAAAACTACGGCCTTTCCAACAAAGCGCTTGCGAGCTTTTTGCATCGGGTAAACGCCCAATCTCCATTGGATTGAGCGTTTCAGAAAGAGCAAAACTCCACCGGCTATTCATGCTGGGGCTTGTCTGTGGTGAAGCCCGGCGGGTGAACGATGATCCGGGCCTGTGGCTTGTTGCTGATGTAGGAAAATGCCCAGCCCAGCAGCACCGCAAGCTTGTTCCGGAAGCCAATCAGGAAGAGTATGTGGACCAGTAACCACGCCACCCATGCGAAATAACCGTTCATTCGCAAGTTCCCCGCTTTGAGAACAGCGGCATTTTTGCCGATGATGGCCATCATGCCCTTATCGTTGTATTTGAAAAGCGGGCGGAGATCGTGCTTCCGATCGGCGAATTTTGTTTTCTCCAGCCGCAGCTCCTCCTTGAGCACATCTGCCACGTGCTTGCCCATTTGAACTGCCGCGGGAGCGACACCCGGAACGAATATATCGTTTTTGTCACGCATGTTGGTGAGATCTCCCACGACAAAAATATCCCGATTATTCGGGAGTGAAAGGTCCAGTCCGGGAGTTACCCGCCCGGCTCTGTCCGTCTCCACACCCAGATATTTTGTCAGCGGGGTCGCTGCAATGCCGGCTGCCCATACGATGGCTTCCGCCTCGAGATGTGTGCCGTCCTGGAAGTTCAACCGACCTTTCAAGACATCTGTGACACGCATTTGGTTGCGAACCTCCACGCCCAGCTTCGTAAGGCGCATCTTCGCATATTGGGATTGTTCCAGATCATAATGCTCCAAGATTTCCGGGGAATTTTCGATCAGGATCACCCTCAGTTTGGATGTATCAATACGGCGGAAATTGCTTTTCAGAGAGCGGTGGATCAAGTCCGCACATGCTCCGGCAAGCTCCACACCAGTAGGGCCACCGCCGACGATCGCCACTGTCATCAGGCGCTCACGCTCCGCATAGTCCGTGGTGAGCTCGGCACGCTCCAGATTGGCAAGTATTTTCCTCCGGATATCCTGTGCATCTGCCAGGGATTTCAGGCCAAGAGAGTTTTCCTCCCATTGATCGTTTCCGAAAAACCCGGTTTTTGCACCGGCGGCAAGCATCATGTAATCGAAATGATATATCTTTCCGGAAGCGCCTGTAACGGTTTTCTGTTCCGGTGAAATGAATGTCACTTCATCCATAAGCACTGTGACATTGCGGGCGTGGGCCAGGATTTGGCGGATGGATCGGGCGATATCCGGTGCCGCCAGCGAGGCGGTTGCCACCTGATAGAGTAAAGGCTGGAAAAGGTGATGGTTAGTTCTATCGAGCAAAGTGATCTCGAAACGTGTGTCATTTGCCAGCCTTCGCGCGCACTCAAGCCCGGCGAAGCCGCCACCGATGATCAATAACTTCCGTGGAATACTATCCTTGTGAGGCATGCTGGCAACCATGCCACTCTTTTAGAATAAGGGCAAACTGAGCTTGTGAATTTTTTCACAAAGTTTGGCCGGATGTTTTTTTGAAATTTGTGGGTAAGAAAATCTTCGGTGGGGAGCTCTTACGATTACCGGGCAACAAATCATCCGGTGGAAAACAAAAGATAAAGATATGAAAACATTATTAAAAGCAATGGCAGCCGCCCTCATTCTCGCCGCAACAGCGCATGCTGGAGAAAAAGTCAATGTATCAGGTGCCAGCGGGATTGCGCTGAATGGCTACGATCCGGTCGCGTTTTTTACAGAGAAAAAGGCGGTTCATGGCAATCCGTCGATCTCGGCAAAGCACGAGGGCGCCACCTATCTTTTTGCAAGTGAGGCGGACAAAAAGGCGTTCGTGGCGCATCCGGAGAAGTATGTGCCCCAATTCGGAGGCTATTGCGCCTATGGTGTGGCTGTCGGGGCGGTTTTCCCTGTTGATATCGAGACTTGGCAAGTTCGGGACGGGAAGCTCTACCTCAATCTGAATCCAGAGATCCTGAAGGAGTTCAATAAGGATTTCGCAGGGAATATAGCGAAGGCCGGAGAGAACTGGCCAAAAGTGATTGCGGAATAAGATTGCAGATTTTTCTGCGTTCAAGACTGGGAATTTCTAGGAGATGGAAATAGACATTCCTTGTTTGATGCAGTCCGGCTGAAACCGGAGCGATCTGTAAACTGCCTCATTGTGGTCTGCGGTAGAATATGTCCGCGCAGCCTCAATGAGGTATTTCCACGACACGATGAATATAGGAAATTTGCGATTGGAAGAGCGTTTGGCGGCTGATTCCCCCGACCGGGAGACTGCCATCGTGGAGCTGCGGGCACTGCTGATGAAAGCCTTGCATTCAGGATTGTCCGGGAGAGCGGGAGCCGATCACGCTTTTATTGAGGATGTGACGCAAATGGCCTTGTTGAAAATTCTTGATAAACTCGATAGTTTCAAAGGATTGAGTCAGTTCAGCTCTTGGGCGATCACGATTGCGATCCGGACTGCGTTTACCCAATTGCGTCGCAAAGAATGGAAGCAAATCTCATTGGAGGAGCTGAGAAATGGAAACGGGAATCTTCCAGGGGAGGTCGATCATTCTCCCCAACCCGTCGAAACCAATGCGCGGTCGCAAATTGAGGAGGTGATGTTGAGGCTCATCCGGACCGAACTTACTCCGCGCCAGCGTGATGTGCTTTTAATGGAACTGGCGGAAGTGCCACAAGACCAGATCGTTAAAATACTAGGAAGCAATCGCAATGCGGTTTACAAACTTTTTCACGATGCCCGGAAGTCGCTCAAGCGGGCACTGGAAGCCCATGGATATGGCAGGCAGGATATCGCAGAGCTCTATTCGGAAACCTCCAGACATTTTCTCCAATGAATCTTTCCTCTGATCAAATCAATGGCTTGGTGAAGCTGATAGGAAATACGCGTGAAGAAGAGCGCACTTGTGATGAATGCTTGGAGAGTATCGCTGTCTTTGCAGAAAACGAGCTCCTCAACCGGCCTGTGCCGGATGCATTGAAGGCTGTGGAGCATCATATTTCCATCTGTGCGGAATGCTGCGAAGAATATGAGGTTTTGCTGGCTGCTCTCAGCGGCCTGCGGGAAGACGTGTAAGACGGCTCTTTCTCACCTTGGGGTAAGTCCTGCACCACCTGGTGGTAAGGGGACTTGCCAGAAAATTCCAACAGTGCTTCTCTGCGGGCGAATGCACATAAGATTTACCGAACAGGAACTGGTCACGCTTGTGGAGATGCTGAGCCTGGCAGCGAATGTCGCATCCTGGAATCAGCAGGAATCCGCTGATCAGAAATTGGCGGAATATGAGAGCTTTGAGAGTAAGATGCTCGAAAAGGCAGCCAATAATGGCCTGGCGAGTATGATCGAATTTGATGAGGAGACCCAGCGCTTCCGGGTCAGACGGGATCTTGAAGAAAAGACATTCTATCATGAATGTTACGAGGAGTTCCGCAATGAAAGCTTTTGGGATGAGCTGACGGTGCGTCTGGCGGACAGGGATTTGGCACGCTCCATAGGGCAAAAAGCGTGGGAATGCATGACCGAAGAGCAGCGCCGCGAGAAGACCATCGGTTGGGAGAAACGCTATTGGGAAGAGTTCAGCCGGAACGGTATAGAAAGGGTGGTTGTGCTCACGCCACCGGATGAGGGATGAATTTTTTTCGAAAAGGTGATTTCTTCTGATTGACAATTCACTTGGATTGAGGCAAGTCCTTCGCCCCGCCACTTGTTGGCGTATCCGGAATCTTGGCAGAGTAGCTCAGTGGTAGAGCAGAGGACTCATAAGCCTTTGGTCGGCGGTTCAAATCCGCCCTTTGCCACCAGATTTCGTTTCAATGATCCCCGCTGTTTGGGGTGTTGATCGTCTGAGTATTGTGATAGCTGCATATTGCGCGTATTTGTTGCGTATGCTTTCCAAGTGATCCACTTCTTGTCATGACTTGCATAGCGTCTATTTGGAGTCCGGGGGATAGGTGAATTATTTGAAAATTCTGCTGTACAAGTTTTACCAGATCTAGTTGTTTGTCCTGGAAGTGCATTCCACACAGGGTATAAAAACCTGTTTTTATCAGAGAGTCGCCGGATTCCAAGGTGATCTCCCCCAAAGACCTACAGTCCCTGACCTGATTGGAACCTTTATCCCAGAAGGATTCGAAGTGTTCCAAGGAGTTTTTTCAAAAAAAAGCCAAAAAGGACTTGTCAGATCGGGCGAAAAGAATAAAGTCCCGCCCCCCACAACAAGGCTGACCGAATTTAACGAAAAGGTTCACGCTGAAAACAGGGGATATTATCGGGTGCGCTCCGGAAAAAAGCGAATACGGGTTTTTGAAAGCCCCGTCTTCGTGCCGGTTTGTCCCAACAACTTTTTTAAGACAAATCCAGAAACACGAAGGAAATCATGCCGACCATTAATCAGCTCGTTCGCAAAGGACGCCACGTTCCAGTCGAGAAGTCGAAATCGCCTGCTCTCGTAAACTGCCCGCAGCGCCGCGGTGTTTGTCTCCAGGTAATGACCCGGACGCCAAAGAAGCCGAACTCCGCTCTCCGTAAGGTCGCTAAGGT
Organism: Luteolibacter algae; assembly: GCF_042683045.1. Classification (NCBI taxonomy): domain Bacteria; kingdom Pseudomonadati; phylum Verrucomicrobiota; class Verrucomicrobiia; order Verrucomicrobiales; family Verrucomicrobiaceae; genus Luteolibacter; species Luteolibacter algae. The sequence goes on from NZ_JBHUIT010000001.1 coordinate 227,678, forward strand.
GCGTCTCACCAACGGTTTCGAAGTTATCGCCTATATCGGTGGTGAGGGTCACAACCTTCAGGAGCACTCCATTGTTCTTGTTCGTGGTGGTCGGGTAAAGGACCTTCCAGGTGTTCGTTATCACATTGTCCGTGGCTCGCTCGATACTCTCGGAGTTGATAAGCGTCGTCAGGCTCGCTCCAAATACGGCGCGAAGCGTCCGAAGGAAGCCAAGAAGTAATTAATTTTCCGTAACACTTATCTCTAAAAGTTATGCCACGTCGCAAAAGAATTTTCACCAAGCCGGATCGTCGCGATCCACGTTACGACAGTGCTGTTGTCGGTCACCTTATCACCAAGGTGATGCAAGACGGTAAGCGTTCACTCGCTCAGCGCATTGTATATGCTGCAATCGATCGTGCGAACGAAGGGACTGATACTGTGGATCCTCTGGAAGTTATCACCCGTGCGGTTGAGAATTCCAAGCCGCGCGTTGAGGTTAAATCCCGCCGTGTTGGTGGTGCTACCTACCAGGTTCCTCTCGAAGTTGATCCGGAGCGTTCCGAGTCCCTCGCGATGCGCTGGCTCGTAAACTACGCACGTGGCCGCAAAGGCACTCCGATGCATGTAGCTCTCGCGAATGAAATCAAAGACGCTGCCAATAATCAGGGTGCGGCTGTCCGTAAGCGTGACGATGTTCACAAGATGGCTCAGGCAAACCGCGCGTTTGCTCACTTCCGCTTCTAATATTCCTCTATCGAAAATCTCTCCTGCGATCTAATCGCCAATTGTTGTGAATCCTAATAGTCCAGAACGTCCATATTCGCTCGAGCGGACCCGTAATATCGGGATCGCCGCGCATATTGACGCGGGAAAGACCACTCTCACCGAGCGGATTCTTTTCTATACTGGTATGATTCATAAGATTGGTGAGGTCCACGATGGTGCCGCCACCACCGATTGGATGGAGCAGGAGCGTGAGAGAGGTATCACCATTACTTCCGCAGCTGTTACTACTGAATGGTGGCAGCGCACGGAGGAGGGGAGTGTTAAACTCTTCCCGGAAGAGAAACAACGTATCAACATCATCGATACCCCAGGTCACGTTGACTTTACTGCAGAGGTTGAGCGTTCCTTGAGGGTTCTGGATGGTGCAATCGTTGTTTTTGATGCGGTTGCCGGAGTGCAGCCGCAGACTGAAACAGTTTGGCGTCAAGCTACAAAATATAACGTTCCACGTTTGGTTTTCGTCAATAAGATGGACCGTGTGGGTGCTGACTTTGGTAACGTTGTTGCTGAAGTCCGTGAAAAACTAGGAGCAAACGCTGCTAGTATCCTTATTCCGATCGGTTCGGAGGATGCGCTCATCGGTCAAATTGACGTGGTGAACCAAAAAGCGGTGTATTTCTCTGATGACGATACATTTGGCTCAACCTTCACGGTGAAAGAGCTTGAGGGTGATCTTGCAGATATCGGAAAAGCCGCATATGACGAGCTTCTGAATGCCGTTGCCGATATCGATGACGCAGTCGGTGAAAAGTTTCTCAATGAGGAAGAAATCTCCCATGAGGAACTCAAGCAAGGGATTCGCCGCGCGACGATTGCGAATAAGCTTGTCCCCGTTGCCGGTGGCTCTGCTTTTAAGAACAAGGGAGTTCAATATCTTCTCGACGCTGTAATCGATTACCTGCCATCACCGCTCGATATTCCATCAGCAATCGGGATGGATCCTGAAAATGAGGAGTTGGAGATCGAAATTCCAACAACGGATCATGCGAAATTCGCCGCCCTGGCATTCAAACTCTGGGCGGATAAATACGTCGGGAAGTTGGTTTTCTTCCGCGTGTATTCGGGAGTCATCCGTAAGGGGGATACCGTTTACAATCCCCGCACCCGCAAATCAGAGCGTGTAGGTCGCTTGATCCGTATCCAGGCTGATGAACATAAAGATATTGATGCCTGTTTCGCAGGAGATATCGCGGCAATGGTTGGCCTGAAAAACGCCACCACCGGCGACACGCTTGCATCGGAAGGTTACGACGTAGTGTTGGAGCCTCCGACTTTTCCCGAGCCGGTAATATCAATGGCGGTTGAGCCTCGCACCAAAGTAGATCAGGAGAAACTCGCCCTGGCGTTGGCTCGCCTTTCGGAAGAAGATCCCACATTTATGGTGAAAACGGACGAAGAAACCGGCCAAACCATTATTTCAGGGATGGGTGAGCTCCATTTGGAGATCATCGTGGACCGTATCAAGCGTGAATTCAAGGTAGACGCCAATACCGGCGCTCCGCAAATTACCTACCGTGAGACTATTACCAAATCGGCGAAGGGCGAAGGTAAGTTGGTCAAACAATCGGGAGGTCGTGGTCAATATGGACACGTTGTTCTCTCAGTTCAGCCTAACGAGGCTGGAAAAGGAATCACGGTAGAGAATAAAACCGTCGGCGGTTCGATTCCCAAGGAATTCATCAACGCTGTCATCAAGGGATGCCGTGAATCGACCACCAACGGTGTTGTCGCGGGCTATCCTGTCATCGATATCCATGTCGATATTCTCGACGGCTCTTCCCACGAGGTGGACTCCAATGAAAACGCCTTTGCGATGGCAGCTATCTTCGCGATGCGGGATGCTCTCAAAAACGCCGGATCCATCCTTCTTGAGCCAATCATGGCCGTGGAGGTCTCAACGCCGGAGGAATATCAAGGCGATGTCATGGGAGATCTCAACCGTCGCCGCGGGCAAATCCAAAGCATGGAATCCAAGGGGGCTTTCTCCATGGTGCGGGCAAATGTCCCCCTCAAGGAAATGTTCGGCTACTCCACCGCAGTTCGCACACTTTCATCAGGTCGCGCTTCTTATGCGATGACTCCGTCCCATTTCGAACAAGTTCCAAACAACATCGTCGAGGAAATCGCGATCGATCGAGTTGCTTAATTTTTTAGAAAATCTCACCTAGAATCAACCACTTCACTAATATGCAAAATCAGAAAATCCGCATCCGCCTGCGTGCCTTCGACCACCGTGCAATCGATCGCTCGGCTCTCGAAATTGTGGAGACCGCAAAGCGCACAGGCGCCCGTGTTGCTGGTCCAATTCCACTTCCTACACGTATCGAAAAATTCAGCGTTAACCGCTCCGTTCACGTGAACAAGAAGTCGGCGGAACAATTCGAGATCCGCACTCACAAGCGTTTACTTGATATTGTGGACCCTACAGCCCGCACCGTTGACGAGCTCAAAAAGCTCAATCTCCCAGCTGGCGTTGACATCACTATCCGCATCTGAGTCGCCTACCTCTAACGTTCTCTCTTTTTACAATTTTTTTAATTCTTATATAATTTCGTCATGTCACTTGGACTTCTCGGCAAAAAAATCGGTATGACCCGTATCTTCGATAAAGAAGCGGGCTCCAGCATTCCTGTTACCGTCATCGACGTATCCGGAAACACTATTCTTCAGGTGAAAACCCCTGAAACCGACGGCTATACTGCTGTCCAAGTCGGCTTCGACGACCAGAAGGAATTCCGCGTCAATAAGCCGGATCTTGCCCGCTTCAAGAAAGCAGGCTCCGCACCAAAGCGCCGTGTTCTGGAATTCCGTTTCGAAAACGGCGCGGAAGTTCCTTCCGAGCATCCGGGTCTTGCGCTCTTTGAAGCCGGTCAATATGTCGACGTGATCGGCAACACCATCGGTCGCGGTTTCCAAGGTGCAGTCAAACGTCACGGCTTCGGTGGTCTCAAGATGACCCACGGTCACATGATGCACCGCCGGACAGGTGCGATTGCCGCAGGCTCCACTCCGGGCCGCGTTTGGAAGAACCAAAAGATGCCAGGTCACATGGGCACCACCAAATCCACCGTCCAGAACCTGAAAGTTATCGCTGTCCGCGAAGAAGATGGAGTGATCCTCGTCTCCGGTTCCGTCCCGGGTGCCAAAGGCGCCTACCTCACGATCCGCGCTGCGAAGAAGAAGTAAGCGTCGATTCCGTCCATATACCAATTTTAACTGAAATTTTCCGTCATGTCCGCAAAAGCCTTCACAGCAGCAGATGCAGAAGCCGCCAACCTTGTTCTCGTAGGAGAGGAAAAAGGCCGCCAAGCCGTCCACGATCTCATTACCGCTTACCGTGCGAATCGTCGTTCCGGTTCCGCTAATACCAAAACCCGCGGCGAAGTTCGTGGTAACAATAAAAAGATCTACAAACAAAAGGGCACTGGTAACGCACGTCACGGCGACAAGCGCGCACCGATCTTTGTCGGTGGTGGTGTCGTATTCGGACCTCGTCCTCGTTCTTACGACAAAAGTGTTCCCAAGTCTGTTCGCCGTTTGGCATTGCGCCGGGTTCTTGGCGATATGACACGTGCAGAGAAGATCTTTACTGTCGATTCCTTTTCGGTTTCCGATGGTAAGACAAAATCCTTCCTTGCTGCTCTTAAAGAGGTCACCCAGGCAGACCGCAAAGTTCTTCTCGTTGGTAACTTCGATGAGTCTACAAAGCTAGCTGCCCGTAACGTCGCCTGGACACAGCTGGTTACCCCTTCGGAACTCAATGTTGAGCAACTTTTGCTCTCCCGGGTTGTCATTCTCGTCGGTGATGCCGTTTCCACACTTGCTCAACGCACCGCTTAATTTTCCAACGCTCTACCCATTACGACCATGAAAGACATTTACCAGGTCATCAAAAACGTCCGCCTCAGCGAAAAAGCCTCTTTGCTCCAAGAGCAAAACAACGAGGTGGTCCTCGAGGTCGATCGCTTTGCAAACAAGCTCGAGATCAAACAGGCCGTTGAAACTATCTTCGACAAGAAAGTTGTCAAAGTCCGCACTGCAAATTACGACGGCAAAGTCCGCCGTAAACGCCGCTCCGATGAAGGGCGCACTGCTAGCTACAAGAAAGCAATTGTCCGTCTCGCTGACGGCGAATCCCTCGACCTAATCTAAGCCCGGCTTTTTTGCCCTGTGCAAAAAGCAAAACGCAACCATTTACAGTTCCGCGAGTCATGCCACTTAAAACTTTCAAGCCCATCACACCGTCAGGCCGCTACAAGCAGCTTCCTTCCTTTGACGAAATTACCAAGAGCAAGCCTGAGAAATCCCTTCTCAAGCCTCTTAAGCGCTCCGGCGGCCGTAATAATACAGGCCGTATCACCACACGCCACATCGGCGGTGGTCATAAGCGTCACTACCGTCTGGTGGATTTCAAGCGCAACAAGCGCGATATCGAAGCTAATGTCGTAGGCATCGAATATGATCCGAACCGCACCTGCCGTATCGCACTCATCCAATACAAGGATGGCGTAAAATCCTACATTCTCGCGCCAGTAGGCCTTGAAGTAGGTGCCAAGATTACTTCAGGTGAGAATGTAGCTCCCAAAGTTGGAAACGCCATGCCTCTCAGCCAGGTTCCACTCGGCACAGATATCCACAACATCGAGCTCTTGCCCGGTGGTGGTGGTAAGGTCGCCCGGTCCGCCGGTCAACATGCCGTGCTCTCCAACAGAGACGGCGGCTGGGCATTGGTGAAAATGCCGTCAGGAGAAATCCGCCGTTTCCACGAAGCTTGCTACTGCACAATCGGTCAAGTTGGTAACCGGGATCACATGAATGAAATTTCCGGTAAGGCAGGCCGCTCACGGTGGCAGGGTATCCGCCCTACAGTCCGCGGTATGTGTATGAACCCTGTCGATCACCCGAACGGTGGTGGTGAAGGTAAGTCCAAATCCGGTGGCGGTCGCCAGCATCTTCTTTCCCCTTGGGGTCATGCGAAAGGTCAGAAGACCCGCAAGAAGAAGAAAACCACCAGTGTTTTCATTGTTGAGTCACGCCACGACCGTAAGAAATAACCCCGAACCAGAACTTTTACCTAACTTACATCATGCCACGTTCCCTCAAGAAAGGCCCATTTGTCGATCAAAAGCTTCTCGCTAAAATCGATGCCGTTGCCGAAGCAGGTTCCGATCGCAAGCCGATCAAAACATGGTCCCGCAAGTCCATGATCACCCCGGACTTCGTCAGTCACAACTTCTCTGTCCACAATGGCAAAACTTTCGTTCCAGTGTATGTCACTGAGAACATGGTTGGCCACAAACTCGGTGAATTCGCACCTACCCGTATCTTCCGTGCACACGGTGGTATTGGTAAGAAGTAATCAGATTCACCTTTTTCCAGCCGCCAAGATGTTATTTGTCAGTCAAATTCGCTCGCTTGCCACCGCCCTCGGGTTGGTCGGTATGGTGGCGAATTGCCAGGCACAGGATATCTCGGCGGAAAGGATGCAGGATATTATCGCCAAGCTGCAGGAGCAAAACAAAAACCTCCAGCTCGCTTTGGTAGAAGCCAATAAAGCCGAGAGAAAATCCACGGAACAACTCACGCAAGTGAGGGAGCGGCTGGAAGCTCTCGGTAAAAATCTCCTCGATGGAGGAGACGATCGTCTTATTCAAGCTGCGTCCGATTTGGAGCTCGCAAACGAGCGAAATGCAAATCTCGAAGCGGCAGCGGTAAAACTCTCTGCTTCAATTCAGGATTATCTGCGCCAGGCCGTAGTTTCCGACCCTGAGGCAAGACTTCGTGTGGAAACTGCAATGAGAGAGCTTGACTCTGTCAGCGGACTCCGCCAGAAACCCCTCCCCGACATTCGGACCGGCGATTTACAGCAGGCACGGATCGTCAGTATTGATCAACAAAGCGGTATGTTGGTTCTCAACCTTGGCGAAAGCCAGGGTGCCAGAATCGGAATGACTTTCCGCCTCCTACACGGACAGCAATCTTATGGAAAAGCCATATTGGCTGATGTCCGCAAGGGAGTTTCCGGCGCTTTCATTGAACAAATCGATTCTCAGGATCACACACCCCGACTCGGCGACACCGCCGTCCTACTTACCCAAAACTAAGTTTCTCTAACTCTCACCAAACCGTCGACCATGGAAGTCACCAGCACCACTAAATTTGTCCGTCTCTCGCCTAAAAAAGCGCGTGACGTAGCTCGCGAAATTCAGGGCCTCCCTGTCTCCAACGCCCTCGACATCCTGACCTTCACTCCAAAGAAGGCTGCACAGTTGATCGGTAAAACCCTCAAAACTGCTATCGCTGATGCCGAGAACAACTTCTCCCTCGATACCAATTCTCTGATGATCAAGGAAGCTGTAATCGGTGCCGGTCCAACCATGCGTCGCTTCAAGCCACGTGCCAAGGGATCAGCAGGTGCGATTATCAAACGTACATCCCACATTTCAATCACCCTCGTTGGTGCGCCTCCAGAAAAGAAAAAACGCGCTCCTAAAAAGGCTGCAGCCAAGAAGGAAGCTCCAGCCGCTGAAGAAGCAACCGCATAATCTCTTATAACTCTCTCTACCTAACACCATGGGCCAAAAAGTAAATCCGATCGCCTTCCGTCTCGCTGTCAATAAAGACTGGCGTTCCAAATGGTATGCCAGCGGCAAAGACTACACCACCAAGCTCCACGAGGACCTTGCAATCCGCGCATACTTCAAAAACAAGCTTCAGAATGCAGGCCTCGCCCGCGTCGTGATTGAGCGCGCTTGGAATAGCGTTCGGGTGACTCTTCACTCTTCCCGCCCGGGTCTTATCATCGGCCGCCAAGGTAAAGAGATTGAAATCATGACCAACGAAGTGCAGAAAATCTGCAAAGATTCCCAAGTCAAACTCGATATCCTTGAAATCCGCAAGCCTGAGCTCGACGCACAACTTGTGGCGGAACAAATCGCCATCCAGCTTGAGCGCCGTATCGCATTCCGCCGCGCCATGAAGCGCTCCATCCAGACTGCGATGGAATTCGGTGCTGAAGGTATTCGCGTTCGTTGTGGTGGCCGTCTCGGTGGTGCTGATATCGCCCGTGCAGAAAGCTATCGTGAGGGCAAAGTGCCTCTCCAAACACTTCGTGTTCCCCTTGATTACGGCTTTGCCGAAGCCCGCACCGTTTACGGCATCATCGGCGTGAAGTGCTGGATCAACAAGAAGGAGGACGACGGTCGTCCGGGTCCTGAGCGTGGTGACCGCGGCGATCGTGGAAACCGCGGAAATCGCCGTCAAGGTGGTGGTCGCCCTGACAATCGTCAGCAGAACAACAACGCCCCAGCTCCAGCAGCTGCTCCGTCCGCATAATTTCAGCACCTAACAAGCCCCATTTTTAACCATTTTCATAAGGAGAAATAAGTCATGCCTTTGATGCCTAAAAGAACCAAGTTCCGCAAGAGCCACCGCGGATCACGTGCCGGGAATGCCCAGCGCGGAACTACTGTCGCCTTTGGCGACTTCGGCCTCCAAACTCTTGATCGCGGTTGGATGACCACCCGTCAGATCGAAGCCTGCCGTGTTGCTATCAACCGTTCCCTCAAGAGAAAGGGAAAAGTGTTCATCCGTATCTTCCCACATAAATCTATTACACGCCGTCCGCCTGAAACCCGGATGGGTAAAGGTAAAGGCGCTGTCGATACATGGGTAGCGGTCATCCGCCCTGGAAACATGCTTTTCGAAGTAGCCGGTGTTCCTGAATCCGCCGCACGCGAAGCGATGCGCCTGGCTTCCTACAAGCTCGGTTTCCGCACACGTCTCGTGACACGTAATCCACACCAATAACCTCTTAAACTGATACGACCATGGCACTTACCAAAGCCAAAGAAATCCGCGAACTTTCCGCAGACGAGCGCACACGCCGCCTTCTCGATCTCAAACAGGAATCCATGAACCTGCGCCTCCAGCGCTCGGCAGGGACTCTTGAAAATCCGGCTCGCTTCAAGCAAGTCCGCCGTGAGATTGCACAAATCCTCACCATTTCCAACGAACAGGCATAACCCTGATTGGCTTCTGCCAACAATTACCGATCTAACATCATGAGCGAATCATCACAGGAAGCCGCACCGGCGGTTGAGCACAAGCGCAAGACCCGTGTCGGCGTGGTTATTTCCAATAAAATGGAGAAAACAATCGTCGTTGAGCACATTGCACGCGTGCCACACCCAAAATTCAATAAAATCGTCAAACGTTCCAAGAAATACTACGTCCACGACGAAAAGGGTGAAGCAGCTATTGGCGACCGCGTCCGTATCGTTGAAACACGCCCGGTTTCCAAGCTTAAGCGTTGGGCACTTGCTGAGATCCTCTCTCACTAAGTCGAATCCGCCGGATTTCAAATCTTCTATTTTAATCTCAAATCCTAATACTGCATGATCCAGATGGAAACCAAGCTCGCTGTTGCTGACAACACGGGCGCCCGCACCGCAAAAATGATCGGCGTTCTCGGTAAACGCACACGCTCCGCCCGTATCGGAGACGTCATCACCGCCCACATCCGTGATTCCATTCCTACCGCTTCCGTCAAAAAGGGCAGCGTTGTGAAAGCAGTCGTCGTCCGCACCGCTTTCCCTGTGCGCCGCCCGGATGGCTCCATCCTTCGCTTCGATTCCAACGCAATCGTTATCATCGACAAGGACAATAACCCACGTGGCACCCGTATCTTCGGGCCGGTTGCACGTGAGCTTCGTGAAAAACAATTCATGAAGATCGTTTCCCTCGCTCCTGAGGTTCTCTAATTCATCATTAATTTTCATCTCCATGAGCAGTATCAAGACACACGTCAAAAAAGGCGACCAAGTCGAAATTATCGCTGGTAACCACAAGGGCAAACAAGGCACAGTCCTCAGCGTCAACGCAGCTAAGGGCCAGGTCATCGTAGAAGGTGGCCGCACTGTTCAAAAGGCAGTCCGTCGCTCCGAGGCCGATCCAGATGGTGGTATCAAAACCGTTGATGCACCTGTCCATATTTCCAATGTTAAGAAACTGGGCTAAGCCTTCACCGGCCGCCCGCGCTTAAGCGTTAACACTAACCACGCGCTGACCCGCAAAAATAAATGAGTAAACCAGCACTACAGCAATACTACACAGACAAGGTAGTTCCAGCTTTGACCAAAAAGCTCGGATACAGCAATCCGCATCAAGTTCCCCAACTTGAAAAAATCGTCGTCACATCCTGCATGGGTAAAGCCCCGGACCGTAAAGTCGCAGTTGATGATGCCGTTGTCGAAATCTCCAAAATTACCGGCCAGAAGCCATCGATCACTTTCTCCAAGAAGGCTGTTGCGAACTTCAAGCTCCGCGAAGGTGAGCCACTCGGTGCCCGCGTGACGCTGCGCGGTGCTAGAATGTGGGAATTCCTTCACAGATTTATCAACGTTACCGCCCCCAACATCCGCGACTTCCGCGGAATCTCCGCCAAATCTTTCGATGGCCGTGGTAACTACGCATGTGGTATTTCCGATCAAACCATTTTCCCGGAAATTGAAATCGACCAGGTAAAACGCCAGATCGGATTTGACTTGATCTTTGTCACCTCAGCCAACACTGACAACGAAGGCCGCGAATTGCTTATCGCACTCGGCATGCCTTATCGCGACATTAAAAAAGAAGAAGGTGCTGAGGCAGAACTCGCCAGCGCATAACCCTTACTAATCATTTAAAGGAAATTACCATTATGGCAGTTCTTACAGATCCTATCTCAGACTTCCTCACCCGTTTCAAAAACGCTGCTCGCGCCGGAAATGAGGAATTCACCGCTCCTTACTCCAAAATCAAAGCGGATATCGCCGAGATCCTTAAACAAGAAGGTTACATTTGGAAATACGAAGTCGTCACCGGCGAACATACCGACCTCAAGGTCAGTCCTAAGTTCGTAGACGGACGCCCGGTCCTCACAGATCTCAAACGCGTTTCCAAACCTGGTCGCCGTCATTATGTCGGATCAAACGATATTCCCCGCGTTCTGTCCGGTCTCGGCATCTCAATCCTCTCTACCTCAAAGGGTGTGATGTCCGGTTCATCCGCTAAGCGCCAGAAACTTGGCGGCGAAATCCTCGCCAATATCTGGTAATTCCCCTAACTCGAAAATCATAACATCATGTCACGAGTCGGACTCAAACCAATCTCTCTCCCTGAAAAAGTCGCTATCAAGCTTGATGGCGAAGTCGTTCAAGTCGAAGGCCCGAAAGGCAAGCTCGATTTCAACCTCCCTTCGGGAATTTCCCTCAAAACCGATGACGGAAGCGTTGTCGTCTCCCGCGCTTCCGAGCAACGCACACATCGTGCGCTACACGGCACTGTGCGTAGCATCGTTAACAACATGATCATCGGCGTTTCCACTGGTTTCGTCAAAGATCTTGAAATCCACGGAGTTGGTCTTCGTGCCGCTGTCAAAGGATCGGATCTCGATCTCTCACTCGGCCGTTCCCACCCGCTTCTCCACCCGATCCCATCCGGCCTTACCGTCACGGTGAATGATAACACCAAGATCAAGGTTGAAGGAATCGACAAACAACTCGTCGGCCAATTCGCGGCTGAAGTCCGCGGATTCTATCCTCCAGAGCCTTACAAAGGCAAAGGCGTCCGCTATGTCGGTGAGAAAGTCCGCCGCAAAGAAGGTAAGAGCGTCGGTAAATAATCTAAAACCATCTCCGTTTAATGAGCACTATCCAACGCAAATCCATCCGCAAGCGGATTCACAGCCGTATCCGCCGCAAGGTCTCAGGCACAGCACAACGCCCACGTCTCGCAGTCTATTTTTCCAATCAGCACGTATATGCACAGCTGATCGACGACTCGGTTGGCCGCACGCTAGCCGCAGCTTCCACTATGGACAAGAGCTTCGAAGGGAACGCTTCCAACATCGCTACCGCTCAGAAAGTCGGTCAGCTTGTTGCAGAGCGCGCCCAAGCAGCAAACATCTCCGACGTAGTCTTCGACCGCGGCGGCCACCTCTATCATGGCAAAGTTAAAGCACTTGCCGACGCAGCCCGCGAAGCCGGTCTTAAATTCTAACGTTCTGCCCAAGACACCTATCTAATGGCTAATACTCCTGAAAATGAAACTGCCGGAACATCGGCAACTCCTGAAAAAGTAGCAAAGGCTGCCAACGAAGCTTCCGCCCAAACCGGAGCCTCGCAACAACGTGGCGGCTATCAAGGCGGTGGCGGACAAAGCCGTGGTGGATTTGGCGGCGGCGGCGGTGGCCGTGGTCGTGGCGGTCCACGCCGTGAAGAGCGCCAGCCGCTTACTGATTCCGATGGAAACGAACTTTCCGAAAAAGTCGTATTCATCAACCGTTGCGCCAAAGTTGTAAAAGGTGGTCGTCGCTTTAGTTTCTCCGCTCTCGTAGTATGCGGAGATAAAATTGGCAAAGTCGGTCTCGGCTTTGGCAAAGCAAACGAAGTGGCGGATGCAATCAGAAAAGCAAGTGAGGCTGCCCGTAAAGTTCTCAAGCCGATGAGCATCGTGGATGGAACGATCCCTCACGAGATTTATGCTGAGTTCGGTGGCGGTAAGGTGCTCCTCAAACCTGCATCTCCGGGAACAGGCATTATCGCTGGCGGTGGTGTGCGTGCAGTTTGCGAAGCCGTCGGTATCCGCGACGTTCTTGCCAAATCCATGGGGTCTTCCAACCACGCAAACGTGGTCAAGGCGACTCTCAAAGCGCTTTCATCCGTCCGCACTCGCGAACAAGTTCTCGGATCTCGCGGTAAGAAGCAAAAGGAAAAGGCTATCTAATGCCGCGGCGGTCCACGTGGCCGCCGTTTTCTAAACAACAATTATAAATATCCAATCCTATGGAACTCCACAATCTTAGTCCAAATCCAGGTGCCAAGCATCGCGTAAAGCGCCTTGGTGCTGGTGAAAGCTCCGGCAGAGGTAAAACTGCCGGCAAAGGCAACAAAGGCCAAAAAGCGCGTTCGGGTAGCGGAACCAGAGTTGGTTTCGAAGGTGGCCAGATGCCACTACACCGTCGTCTTCCGAAACGTGGTTTCAATAACTACGATTTCCGCGACAAGTTCATTGTCGTAAACGTTGGCGATCTCGACAATCGCTTCGAAGCGGGTGCCACCATTGACGAAAAGGCCCTCCGCGAGGTCGGCTTGGTCAACGGCCCTTGCGACCGGATCAAACTGCTTGGTGACGGCGAAGTTGAAAAATCTTTCACAGTGACGTTCGACAAAGTCAGCGCGACCGCGAGAGAGAAAATCGAAAAAGCTGGCGGTAGCATAGTCGATCCGGCCTCTGAGTCGAAAGCATCTGCTCCCGAAGCTTAATTGCCGAGTTTGACAATATCTGATTTGAGGAGAGGAAGCACTTGAAGCTTCCTCTCCTTGCTATAAAACCACGCCTTCACTTTTCTCAATCATGATCTCTGCTTTTGCGAATACATGGAAAATTCCCGAACTACGGGACAGAATTCTCTTCACCCTGGCTCTCATCGTTATTGTCCGTCTCGGCGTTCATCTTACCCTTCCGGGCGTAGATGCGACCGTGATCAAGGCATGGCTCGATAGTGTAGCGAAACAAGACCCCAGTAGTCCGAGCGGGGGAATGACCGCATTGTTAACGGTGTTCTCCGGAGGTGGTCTCACGCAGGCTGGAGTATTTGCACTGGGCATCATGCCTTACATCTCCGCATCCATTATGGTGCAGTTGATGACAGCGATCGTTCCTAAGTTTTCCCGTCTTGCCCGTGAAGACGGCGGACGTCAGAAAATTACTCAATATACCCGTTATATCACGATCGTTATCGCGATCGTCCAAGGCTATTTCGTGGCAAAGTCACTGACTATACCGCAAAACATTCCATATATGGCTGGAATTGAGAACTTTGGCGTTCTCGTTCCCAATCCTACCGCAGGCTGGTTCGCTCTTACGGTTCTCACCATCGTTGCTGGAACGATTCTGTTGATGTGGATTGGCGACCAGATGACCGAGAAGGGCATCGGAAATGGTATTTCGATTATCATCACAGTTAATATTATTTCCGCCTTGCCGGGCGCATTGATCCAAGCATGGGGCTATTTCACCTCCGGTGATCCTTTCCGTGCAATGATGATGGTTGTAATGATTGTGCTGCTCCTCGTGGTTATTGCTGGAACGATCGCGATTACCCAAGCCCAACGAAAGATTGCTGTCCAATATGCGAAACGTGTTGTCGGGCGTAAACAATTTGGCGGTCAGACGCAGTATTTGCCTTTGAAAGTCAATTATGCAGGTGTGATGCCGATCATTTTCGCTTCCGCTGTGCTCTCACTACCTCCAATGATGCTCCAATGGTTTTTCTCGGGGCAACCATGGGCGACGAATCTCTATGGCGAACTTGTAGGCGGTGGAATGTGGTATTACATCCTCGGCGGTATTGGAATCTTCCTGTTCTCCTACTTCTGGGTGGCCATGATGTTCCAACCTTCCCAGATTGCGGAGGATCTCAAGCGCAATGGTGGATATATCCCTGGGGTTCGACCAGGGAAGCCGACGGCTGATTTCCTGGATTTCACAATGACGCGTCTCACTTTCGCCGGTGCGTTGTTCCTTGCCGCGCTGTTCTTCCTTCCCGCGTTGATTGGCAAAGTTGTTGGTCTGCCACCTGGCTCACTTGTCCTCCACTTTTTCGGCGGAACTTCGCTTCTGATTATGGTCGGCGTGGTGCTTGATGTGATGCGGCAAGTTGAAACACACCTTCTGCAAAAGCACTACGATGGCTTTTTGCGGAAAGGTAAGCTCAAAGGCCGCTACGACCGTTTGGGCAATCAAAACAACGCAGCACCCCGTAACGCGATTGTTTATTTGTGGACTGTGATTGCGATTCTTATCGTTCTCGGAATCACCGCCTACATCTATAAGCAAACGCACGCTTAATGTTTCTTTATCCCGGCGTGTTTGACACGTCGGGATTTTTTTTGTTCGGAATTCCAAGCGCTTCATCTGCTTATGAGACTTGTTCTACTTGGCCCACCTGCTTCTGGAAAGGGAACCCAGGGCCGTTTTCTTGCCAAAGAACTGGGGCTTGATTATCTCAGCACAGGAGCGTTGCTTCGCGAAAGTATAGAGAACGGGACCGAGCTTGGCATTGCGGCAAAGCCGATTCTGGCCCGTGGTGGTTACCTTCCGGATGAGCTCATGCAGCCTTTGATCGTCGCCTGGCTGGAAGAGAACAATTCTTCCGAGGGGTGGATTTTGGATGGTTTTCCTCGCAGTCTCGCGCAGGCGGAGTTTCTTGAGGAATGGATGGCATCGCACAATTCGGCTCTCGATGCGGCGATTTCATTGGAGGTTCCGTTCGAAGAGCTTCTGAAAAGAATAGTGGAGAGGGTAGAATGTCCTGATTGCCGGTGGACGGGACAGGAAAGGGAGTTGTCCGCCCAGAACAGGTGCCCGGAATGCGGAGGGATGGCAAGCTCACGTGCGGACGATGATGAAGCGAATTTCAGAAATCGGTTTGCGGAGTTTGAGCAGCTTACACTTCCCGCCATTGATTACTATTCAAAGCGGGGTAAGCTGATCCGCGTCTTATCAAGCGCCCCGAAGGAGAGCGTTTCACGCACTCTACTTAATAGCGTGTTCCGCTCGACGGAAACGGCTTGATAAGCTAAGCAGCAGCGGCAGTTTCCCGTTGAAGCACCGATTTTAAATTTTCTTCTACTATGCGAGTTCGTATCCCAATCAAATCGCCCAAAGAAATCGACCGCATGCGCGAGTCTGGCAGAATTGCTTCTGAAATCCTTCAAAAGCTGGCCGCCGAGGTAAAACCGGGCACAACTACGAAGCAAATTGATGACTATGCGGCGGATTTGATGGATCAGAATGATTGCCGGAGCGCGTTTCTTGGTTATCGGGGATTTCCCGGACAAACGTGCATTTCCATCAATGAAGAGGTGGTGCACGGCATTGGCGGCCCAAGGGTTATCCAGCCTGGTGATATTCTGAAAATCGATGTTGGAATTATCAAGAGTGGTTTTATCGGAGATAATGCGACGACTGTGGCTTGCGGCGAGATTCCCCTGGAGACCAAACGGCTCTTGGCCGTGACTGAACAATCGCTTTATGAAGCAATCTCAAAAGCCAAGCCGGGCCGCAAACTTGCGGATCTGTGCGGTGCCGTTGCAGAGTATGCGGAGCCATTCGGCTTCACCATTGTGCGTGAATTCGTCGGACATGGTGTAGGGCGTAAGTTACATGAAGAGCCTAATGTTCCCAACTATCGGCCACGGGGAAAAACGCCAACTCTGATGCCTGGAATGACTCTCGCCATTGAGCCGATGATCAATGCAGGTGTTCCGGAAGTCCGAATTTTGGATGATGGATGGACTGTGATCACAGCGGATCGCAAGCCTTCCGCCCATTTTGAGCATACGGTTTTGATCACTCACGGAGAACCTGAGATCCTGACAAACCGGCCTCGCCTGGCACTTCCCGAGCAGCTCGGCATCCCGGAGCTTGTCGCTCCGTTTTAGGTGACGAGAATTGATTTTGTTGATTTAGTTTGAGTCCGCCGATACATGACGCGGACGAAGACGTCCCGCCTTCATCGAGAAATCCTGATTTTTTTCCATGTCCACAGAACTGACCCGCAATTTCTCCATTATTGCTCACATCGATCACGGTAAAACCACGCTCTCCGACCGTCTTATGGAGGTAACGAGCACCGTGACGATGCGGGAAACCTCTGCTCAGCAGCTCGATTCCATGGATCTCGAGCGGGAAAAAGGGATCACGATCAAATCGCACCCCGTTGCGATGCAGTATAAGGCAAAGGATGGAAAGACCTACAAACTGAATTTGCTCGATACACCAGGGCACGTTGATTTCTCCTACGAGGTTTCCCGGGCGCTTGCCGCATGTGAAGGTGCGATTTTAATGGTCGATGCTGCCCAAGGCGTGGAAGCGCAGACGGTGGCAAATTTACATTTGGCAGAGCAGCAGAATTTAAAAATCATTCCGGTTCTTAATAAAATCGACCTGCCAGCTGCCGACGTGCCGAAGTGCAAGAGACAGCTTGAGGATATCTTATGCATTCCTGAGGATGATTGCATCCCAGCCTCGGCAAAAGCAGGTATCGGAATTGAAGAAATTCTTGAAGCGATCATTGCCCGCGTGCCGGCACCGGTGGAAAATCCGGATAAGATCCTGCGTGCGACAGTCTTCGATTCCCTCTACAATACCTACCGCGGTGTCGTATCATATGTCCGTATTTTTTCCGGAACGATCAAACGCGGGCAAAGGGTGAAATTGTTCGCCACCTCGAAAACGTATGAGATCAAGGAGGTTGGCATTTTTACACCGAAAATGACCGCATGCGATATCCTTTCCGCAGGTGATGTGGGCTATGTGATCGCAAATATGAAATCTGCGAGTGAAGTAAAGATCGGTGATACCATGACCGATTCCACACATCCGTGTTCTGAGCCTCTTCCAGGCTATAAAGAGATTCAGCCGATGGTCTTTTCGGGGATTTATCCGGTCGATTCCTCGGACTATGAGCAATTGAAAACCGCGATGGGTAAGCTGCAAATCAATGATCCGGCGTTCACGTTTTCCCAGGAAAGCTCGACAGCACTTGGCTTTGGATTCCGCTGTGGTTTCCTTGGTCTATTGCACATGGAAATCATCCAGGAGCGGCTTCGGCGTGAGTTTGATATGGATGTGATATCCACGTATCCATCGGTAATTTACCATGTCGATCTTACGGATGGGACAGAAGTTATCGTAGATAATCCAACGTTGTTTCCGGAGGCTCAGGTGATCCAGGAAATCCGCGAGCCGATTGTGAATGTCTATATCATGGTTCCGGGAGAATACATCGGAGACATGATGCAACTGGTTCTTGAAAAACGCGGTGAAGTCACCAACACGGAAACCATCGATGACATGCGGGTCATGCTTTCATGCGTTCTTCCGCTTTCCGAGATTCTTGTCGATTTCAACGACAAATTGAAATCGCAAACCAAGGGATATGGTTCCATGGACTACGAACATGCAGGTTACCGTGCTGCGAAGATGGTAAAAATGGACATGCTCATTGCCGGAGATCCGGTGGAGGCGTTTTCGACCATTGTGCATCGGGATAAAGCGGAAGGCTACGGGAGAAGACTTGCGGAGCGTCTGAAAGAAGTCATTCCCTCCCATCTTTTCGTGGTGGCGATCCAGGCTGCCGTAGGCGGGAAAATAGTGGCGCGGGAATCCATTTCCGCGATGCGTAAAAATGTGACTGCGAAATGTTACGGCGGAGATATTTCCCGTAAGAGAAAACTTCTCGAAAAACAGAAAGAAGGAAAAAAGAAGATGAAGATGTTCGGGAAAGTGAACATTCCCCAAGATGCCTTTATCAAAGTTCTTAAAAGCAGCGATTGATGGCTGTCATCCGGCCGCTCAAACGGATTTTTTTCCGATGTCGGCCGATGCCCAATGGGAACTCCTTCAACCTCCATCCAAGGTGTTGCGCCGTGGATGGATGTGCGGCAGTCTTAACCCGTGACAGAGGAGCAAGGTAAAAGAAAGGGGTTGATCAAGACGCCGACGGCGGCTTTGAAGGAGTATTTCGGTTTCTCCAAATTTCTGGATGGTCAGGAAGAAGTCATTTCGGAGATTGTTTCGGGGAAGGATGGATTGGTGGTCATGCCGACTGGCGGCGGTAAATCGCTCTGCTTCCAGATTCCGGCTTTGTGCTTCCCGGGTGTGACGCTGGTCATTTCTCCTCTGATCGCTCTGATGAAAGACCAGGTAGATGCTCTCGTGACCAGAGGGGTTTCCGCCACCTTGATTAATTCAACCCTCTCGTGGCCCGAGCAGAAGGAGCGGCTGGATGGTATGCGACGCGGCGAGTTCAAGCTCGTTTACGTGGCTCCGGAGCGATTCCGCGCGGAGAGTTTTCTAAACGCCTTGCGTGATGTGGAAGTATCCCTTTTTGCAATTGATGAAGCTCACTGTCTTTCCCAGTGGGGACATGATTTCCGCCCGGACTATCTTCGCCTGGGAAAATCCTTGGAAAAAATCGGGCGCCCGCAATGTGTTGCGCTCACTGCTACTGCTACTCCAGTAGTTCGGAACGATATCAAAAATGTCCTGAAGCTCCGTCAACCTTTCGAACGGGTCAGCGGGTTCTCCCGGCCGAATCTATCGCTGGCGATTACCGCCGTGGATAAGGCTGCCCATAAGGATGAGCGCATCCGGGCGATCATTTCCGCCCACAAAACCGGAATTATCTATTGTGCAACCCGGAAGAAGGTGGATT
Source organism: Luteolibacter algae (assembly GCF_042683045.1). Taxonomy (NCBI): domain Bacteria; kingdom Pseudomonadati; phylum Verrucomicrobiota; class Verrucomicrobiia; order Verrucomicrobiales; family Verrucomicrobiaceae; genus Luteolibacter; species Luteolibacter algae. The sequence goes on from NZ_JBHUIT010000001.1 coordinate 246,711, forward strand.
TGGTTTCCGAAACTCTCGCGAGCTGGGGGGTGAAATGTATCTCCTATCACGGAGGTATGAGCGACTCGGAGCGGGTAAAGGCACAGGAAATTTTCATCTCGAAAAAAGTCGGTATAGCTGTGGCTACGAATGCCTTCGGGATGGGGATCGATCGGGGCGACGTTAGATTCGTCATTCATTATGAAATTCCCGGAAGTGTGGAGGCATACTATCAGGAGGCCGGGCGAGCGGGACGCGATGGAGAGGCTGCGGTATGTGAAATGCTATTCAATTATGCGGATACGAGAACCCAGGAATTCTTTATAGATGGAGCAAACCCGTCTGCAGCTGTAATCCGGCAGATTTATCAATACCTGCTTAATGAAGCGGATGATAATCATGAGGTATTCCGCACTCTCGAGGATATCGCGGAGAATGCCGATGTTAAAAATACAATGGCGGTGGGTAGCGGCCTGACGATACTGGCTCGTGGCGGATTTATAGAACGTTTTGATGTGCAGGGCAGACGAATGCGGGGAACCCGTTTACTCAAGCCGGATCTTCTTACTAGGAATTTAGTATTAGATGAAAGCGCGATTGAGGAGAAGGATGCCCGCGATCGGGAGAAGCTCAAAGCGATGGTTGAAATGTGTTATTCGCGGAGCTGTCGCCAGCAGTGGATCCTGACGTATTTCGGCGAGGAAGATACTTCACCCTGCGGAAACTGTGACATGTGTCGTGACCGGAGCGCGGGTGATTATCGGGCGCCGACCGCGGAGGAGCGGTTGATGGTGAGAAAGGCTCTCAGCGGAGTAGCCCGCATGTCCAGGCGGGGAGCGAATGGTTGGGAAGGGAAATTTGGAAAGGGAAGGATTATCCAGATGCTTGCCGGAAGTAAGTCCCAGGAAATTTTGACGGCTAAGCTCGATCAGCTTTCCACCTATGGGCTATTGGCCGATAAGACGACCGGCTATCTCAATAGTCTCTTCCGCTCGCTGGCGGACGAGGGATTGGTGATAACAATTACCGGCGATTATCCGCTGATGACCCTTTCCGCCAAGGGTGAAAGAGTGATGTCCGGAAAAGAGGAATTCCAGCTCAAGTGGCCGGGCGAGACTGCAAAGCCGGTCGGTTTGGATGAAAAAGATTTTGATCCGCAGCTATTTGGGATGTTGAAGGATCTGCGATACAAATTGGCCAAGCAAGAAGGGGTGCCCCAATATCTTATCTTCTCGAACAAAGTGCTTGAGGCGCTGACAAAATATCTACCGTCTGATGCTCAATCCGCGCTGACCATTCCTGGCATCGGCGAAGGCAAGGCCCAAACCTATCTGCCTCCGTTTTTGGAAATGATCCGCACTTTCCAAGCGATGAAATAAACCGCTACTCCCGGACAGGAATAGCTCGCGGAGCGGGCTCCGAGATGCTCCGGACAATGGATTGGACGTCCCTATCTACAGGATCGGTCTCCTTTGTTACTTCTTCGGAATTTTCCGTGGGAGCCGGCTCCGGCTTTTCTACAACGATTTTGGATTGCGGATCCTCTCCTTCCGAAAGTGAACTGTCAAATTTCTCGAACAATTTAAAGCCTCCCCAAATCAATGCTCCGGTAAAGACGACCAACCAGATAGCTGCAAACGCACCATTTGAGTTACTGTCCTTGCGCTTTTCCCGTGGCGGAGCCATAGGCACCGGATCGCTTAAATCAATAAAAGCCTCGATCTGGCCGTCAATCATTGTGGCGGGAACCAGATCATCCAGCCACGGATCCACATCGGCACCTATATATTCACTATATTGGCGTAAAAAGCTTTTTGCATAAAGTGGACTTGAAAAGAAACCAAAGTTTTCGCTCTCCAATGCCTCAACCACGGCACGAGGCATTTTAGCAAGGTATACGGCATCATCGACAGTGATACCTGCCGCTTCGCGTGCGCTACGCAATCGATCTCCGAGACTTTCTTCCATTACCTTCAAGCTTTCCGTATGCATCAAAGCGCATCTTTTCTCGTTATGCAACTTATCGTGGGTTCTGAATGTGAATTCCTTTAATAAAATTCACAGAATCCTCCGGTCGGCCGAAATACTTGTAATTACAGTAATTACCTGAGGTATTTACGCGCTATTGGTCTTGACGCAGAGGCCATGGGGCAGGCTTTATCTGTGCGACATCAATTTCATTATGACTTCCTCAAAATTTTTACTACCGGGTCGCGGATGGCTCTTGAGTCGCTTGGCTCTCATGGCTTTGGTCTTTATCACTGCATTCACGGGCCAATTGAAGGCTCAGGATTTTGAGGGCAAAAATATTTCGGAAGTCGCTATTAGATACCGCGGTGCAAAGACGGTTGATGAGGCTCGGTTGCGCAATCTCATGTCTACAAAAGCCGGGACGCAATATCGTGCGGAACGTTTGGATAACGATATCAAAACGCTTTTTGAGTCTGGCCTGATTGACGATGTCCGTTTTCTTGCAGAGCCAGTCGGTAGTGGCGTGCGTGTGATTGCAGATGTCCTCACCCGCCCGGCAATCAACGGTGTTGGTTTCGTGGGGAATACTATTTTCTCAGATCAAAAACTGGCCAAGGAGACAAAATTGAAATCCGGCGGCTCAATGAGTGATGCGGAAATTCTCGAAGCCCGGCGGAACATCGAGGAATATTATCAAGGTTACGGTTATCCGGATGTTTTGGTTTCCCATCGCACCCAAGCGACTGGCCAGGCAGGTCTTTCCGATCTGATCTTCGTGATCGACGAGGGAGCGAAGAATGAAGTTCGTAAAATTCGGTTCGAAGGAAATACGGTTTTCACCACTCCCGAGCTCAAGAAGGAGATGAAAACAAAAGAAAAAGGATGGTTTTCATGGCTGACGAAATCCGGGCGTTTTGAGTCCGACCAGCTCGACAACGATCTCGATGCGGTTCTCGATTACTACCGCAGCAAAGGCTACCTTCGCGCCAGCAGTCCGGGTATCCGCCGCGATCCGGTGGGCGATGGCCGGGTAGACCTGGTCATTCCGATCAACGAGGGAGATAAATACACCGTCGCCGGTGTTAGCTTCGGACCGATGCGGGTTTTCAAACCGGAAGAGCTTTATCCGTCCATGACCTTGAATGGAAATGATGCCTATTCCTCAAAAAAAATGCGGGATGACATCAAGACGATCCGTAGCTTCTATGGTTCCCGCGGTTATGCGGATGCGGTGGTTACACCCGATATCAAGGACGCAGGCCCCAACCGCGTAAATATCAAATACATCATCACCGAAGGATCCCGCTACAAGGTGGGCCGCGTGAATATCCAGGGTAACACGAAAACCAAGGATAAGGTGATCCGCCGCGAGGTTCCGCTCAAACCTGGCGACTGGTTCAATACCGTTGAGCTTGAAACAACCAAAGCCCGCTTGGAGAACCTTCAATACTTCGGGGATGTTCAAGCAACCGGCACGCCGGGTGGCAGCGGTTACCGGGATATCGATATCCTCGTCGAGGAGCGCAACACCGGATCCGTGGGTGTGGGTCTTGGTTTCAGCTCGATTGACAATGTAGTGGGTTTCCTGACTCTTGAGCAATCAAACTTCGATATCACGAATCCGTGGAATTTCACAGGTGGTGGTCAGCGTTTTGCGATGAATGTTCGCCTTGGTTCCGAGCGGAGCGAATTCAGCGTTTCTCTTGTGGAGCCATGGTTCATGGATCGTCAGCTATCCCTTGGCGGTGAGCTTTTCTACCGTCAGTCTGACTACTACAGCGATGTTTATGAGCAGACCAACGTCGGAGGGTCGATCTTCCTGAGAAAGCCTCTTACTGACAAATCTTCCCTGAAACTGGAATATCGTCTTGAGCAAATTGGGATCGATGTCGAAAGCGGCTCAGACCCACGTTTCCTCAAGGAGGACGGTGACTTCATCCGTAGTGCTGTAACGATGAACTATCTTTACGATAATCGCGATAGCACCATCACACCACGTTCTGGCGAACGTTTTGATGTCTCTCTTGCTTTGGCAGGGGGAATCTTCGGCGGCGATGTCGATACGGTCACCTTTTCCGCACAAGGTGCGAAATACTGGAACCTTAAGTGGGACACGATTCTCTCAGTAAATGGTGAAATCGCTTTTGTGGATGCACTCAATGGTGATGTGCCGATCTTCGAACGTATGTTCCTTGGTGGCGGACGCACGCTGCGTGGTTTCGAATTCCGTGATATTGGTGGCGACCGTGTCAATTCCGTCGATGAAGTCCTCGGTGGCCAGTCATTGGCATTCGCAAGCTTCGAATATACGGTTCCAATCATCGAGACGGTGCGGGGTGCTGTGTTTTATGATGTTGGCTTTGTGAATTCCGGATCATGGGATATTTCCCCTGAGGACGTGTACAGCGATATTGGTCTTGGTGTTCGTATCAAGCTGCCAATCAGTCCTATCCCGCTGGCACTCGATTATGCTGTGCCAGTCAGCTCTCCTGATGATGATGCTGACAAAGGTGGTCAGTTTAACTTCTATCTGAACTACGAGTATTAAGCTCTAAGCGCAGTCGATTTCAGAACGGGATGATCCACGCGGATCATCCCGTTTTTTGTGTGGTGGGATCCAGCCACACCTGCAAGTTTATTGCGCTTTATACCGTTCCTGGCGCTCGCGGGCACGTTGCAGGCCGAGCAGAGTGATACGGGGACGCAGAATGAACTTTCCGAACGTGTATCCGACAAGGGTGCCTCCCAAATGGCAGGAATGGCTCACTTTGAACAGATCCCCGAAACCCAAGTTGACCAGGAACCGACCCACCTGCGAAAAAATTCCTAACTCTAGGATAGGATTGATTAGGACAAGACTGAGATTCGCTACAATCATACAAATCCCTATGGTTTTGCCGCTGATGAACAAGGGGAGAAATCGGGATTCCGGCGATAATGTGACGAGTAGTGCCAGATAGCTGAATGTTACCGCAGACGCGCCGACGAGCGTTTCCTGGTCTTTGCTAAACCAAGACTGGGCGATGAATAAACCACCTCCGGCTAGGATTGAAAGCCCCGTGAGCAACCGATAGCTTCGCTTTCCAAGAATATACTCCACTTTCGAACCCAGGAGAAGGATGGTGGCGGAATTGATCAGCAAATGTGTCCAGTTTCCGTGAATCAAACCGTAGGAGAAAATTTGCCAAATTTCACCCGATAGAAAGCTTTGAAGGTTCAGGCCAAACAGGATTTGAGCCTGATACAGCTTGTCCGGTAAATACCCGGCATTTGGAAGAATTTTGTTCCAGAAAAAGGGGATTGCCTGGCAAATTAAAAGAATTCTCAAAAACTGCCACGAAACTGTCGATCTCCTGAGCTGCCGAAACGCTCTACCCAAACGCCCGGCAGACGATCCCAACATCAACAAAGTCTTGGGAGGGGCAGGCGGAATCATGACTCAAGGGTCGGTTCTCAAAGTTAAACTTCAAGAAAGACTTTCTACCGCCGGTTTGTCTGCGGGCTATGACGGATATCCGCCTACTGTTGGGGGCGGGCCCGAGGCTCGCGTCGCGCGTTGTCCGCCGTTGTCGGGCATGTAACAAACGGTCCGCCTTCCAGTGGAGCAATTCCGGTGGATGCCACATCGGGCATGTTCGTTGGTCGTCCGGCAAGAGGGAAGTCCTTACGAAGCGGGTAATAAGGATAGCCTTCCCACATAAGGATTCGCTTTAGATTAGGGTGATCGGAAAACGGAATACCCATCATATCCCAAACCTCCCGCTCATGCCAATCCGCTGCTTTCCAAAAGCCCACGGCACTTGGGACGGATTCATCTTCTGAGACTTTGACCTTCAGCCTGAGGTGACGGCTATCATCCAGAGATGCCAGCTCATATAGCACTTCGAACCGGGGGTCTTCCCCGAAGTGATCCACGGAGGAGACGTCTAGAAGCAATTCATAATTGAGAGTTTCCTTACAGGTCTTAAAGGCCTCCGTGAGAGCTGAGAGAGACAATAACAGAGTGTGCTCTCCGCGGAATTCCACTTCCGAGAGAATTCCTTCTCCAAGTGCTTTGCGAAGGGCAGGGATGTCGCTTGTCGCGACGACGTTTTCTTTGACTGCGGACATGGGAGAAAGGAATGGTTAGGCGTGTTCTTCGATGAAACTGCGTTTCTGATCTTCCGTGGAATGCTCTTTTTCGATTTTTTCCTGAAGCTTCATGAGTCCCTCGATGAGTGCCTCAGGGCGGGGAGGACAGCCGGAGATATAGACATCGACGGGGATGAGATTGTCGATGCCTTGGAGAACCGCGTATGAGCGATACATTCCGCCGGAGGAAGCGCAGGCGCCCATGGCAATGCACCATTTCGGCTCCGGCATCTGATCCCACACCCGTTTTACTGCCAATGCCATCTTGTAGGTCACGGTGCCCGCGACGATCATCACATCCGCTTGGCGCGGGGAGAAGCGCATCACTTCCATTCCGAAGCGGGAGATATCGAAACGGGAGGATGCCGTGGCCATGAGCTCGATGGCGCAGCAAGCAAGGCCCATCGGCATCGGCCACAGAGAGTTTTTGCGCATCCAGTTGATGGCGGCATCGACACGTGTGAAGATGATGTTGCCCTCGATTTTGGAATCGTAGGCTGCGAAGGTTGAAGTAGTGTCGGTGCTTTCCATGACGGTGCTCGGTTCGGTGGGCAAGATGGTGTGAAGCACCGCAAGGCTCAAGTGGATTGTGAATTTTTTCACAATCGATTTTAAAAGAGAGCCAGCAAAGCAGGCGGCGCCAAAATCCGGGATCACCTCGGGACTGCGGAAAAGGGGAGCTAGCAAAATATCATGAGGTGAAAAGGTCAATCCTTGTCCCTTGGCGGTCTGATTCCCCTGATTCCCCTGATTCCCCTGATTCCCCTGATTCCCCTGATTCCCCTGATTCCCCTGATTCCCCTGATTCCCCTGATTCCCCTGATTCCCCTGATTCCCCTGATTCCCCTGATTCCCCTGATTCCGTTTCTGGAGTCTGCCGGGAGTCCTGATCCGGAATGAACCCTCAAGTTTTTTACGTGGTGATTGATTTGCATCTTTGGATGGTGAAGTCTCGAGCAAATGGAACCGAGAGAGTATGTGATCAATGGAGTAAAGTATGTGGCTAGAACTCCACGTGAAGACGATTTCGACGAGATGATCGAGTTACATAAGACCTGCTTTCCTTCTACTTTGGAGGAGGACGGTGCATGGCGCGTCGATCAATTGGAATCCCACCTCCAAATGTTCGAGGACGGGCAGGTGATCATTACAAAAAATGAAAAAATCGTCGGCGTGTCATCGAGTCTAATCGTGACCATGGGGCGGGACCCTCTCCGGCATCACTCCTATTATGGAATTACCGATGACGGTTATTTTTTCAATCATGACCCACAGGGGGATACCTTGTATGGCGCGGAGATTTACGTGGACGTTGCAGAACGCGGGCAAGGCATCGGCGCGGTGCTGTATGAACTGCGGCGGGATCTCTGCAGGCGGCTCAATCTTCGACGGATCCTCGCCGGGGGACGCCTGTGGAATTATGAAAATTATAAAGATAAGTATTCCCCTGAAGAATATGTCCACGCGGTGCAGGATGGATTGGTTAAAGATCCTGTGATGGGTTTCCAGCTCAAGGAAGGGTTTGTGGTGAGGGATGTGATGTCTAACTACATCCGTGATCCGCGGAGCATGAATTACGCGACTCTTATCGAATGGCTCAATCCTGACTATAATCGGCACGAGGGAGAGGATCGCAAGGTGCGGGTGGCATGTGTCCAATACCAAATGCGGAAAATCGCTGATTTTGACGAGTTTGCAGCTCAAGTCAGATATTTTGTCGAGACGGCAGGTGAAGACTACGGTGTGGATTACGTGCTTTTTCCCGAGTTTTTCTCAGTGCAGCTGCTTTCTGCCATGGAGCCATATTCCTCGCGGGATGGAATTCGGAAACTGGCAAGCCTTACACCCAAGTTCCGCGAACTGATGTCCACGCTGGCGCGTGAGCAAGGCTTGCATCTCATCGCTGGCTCGCATCCGGTTCTGCAAGATGATGGGAGGTTGCAAAACGAAGCGATGCTATTCCGTCCCGATGGATCATACGTTTCACAGCCAAAACTACACATTACTCCGAGTGAAACGACCTGGTGGGGAATCACCGGGGGAAACCAGCTGCACGTGATACAGACGCCAAAGGCAAAAATCGGGATTCTAATCTGTTATGATGTGGAGTTTCCGGAGGCCGCAAGGTATTTGGCCGAGCAGGGCGTAGAGATTCTTTTCGTGCCTTATTGCACCGATAATCGCCAAGGTTATCTGCGGGTGAGCAAATGTGCGGCAGCCCGTGCGATCGAAAACCAGATTTATGTGGTGACCTCCGGTGTGGTCGGGAATTTGCCGGACGTGCCGGCAATGGACATCCATTATGGAAGAGCGGCGGTTTTTACCCCTTCTGATTTTGAATTCGCGCGCGATGGCATACAAGCGGAAGCAGATCCGAATGTGGAAACCATGTTGGTCACAGATCTTGATGTGAAGGATCTTTATCGTTCCAGAGAAGCGGGATCGGTGACTCCGCTAATGGATCGCCGTCGCGATCTATTTGAACTAAAAGTGAATTTTACGGCCGATTAAGTAAAAAAATGGGGCTTTTTCCTGAAACTTGGCTTGATTCCTCTCCAATCGCGATTAAAAACACCGCCCCCACGACCAGTGTGGCTTTATTTTAGAAATGTCCAATTCACTCAAGATCGCCATCCCGAAAGGCAGCTTGCAAGAGCCGACCATCGAGCTTTTTGCAAAAGCAGGTTATGAAATCTATGTTTCATCCCGCGGCTACCGACCGGCATCGAACGATCCTGAGTTGGATATCTATTTGATTCGGGCCCAGGAAATCGGTCGTTACCTCGGCCAAGGCTTCATCGATTGCGGTATCACCGGCCTCGATTGGGCGTCCGAAGGTGGGACCAGCCTCGTCGATTTGGCAGAGCTCCCATATTCCCGGGCGACAGTTAGACCGACACGTTGGGTGCTAGTGGTTCCCGAAGACTCACCAATCAAAACTCCACAAGATCTCGAAGGTAAGCGCATCGCCACAGAAGGTGTGGGTATTACCCAGCGCTATCTAGATAAACTCGGTATTAAAGCCGAGGTAGAATTTTCCTGGGGTGCGACTGAGGTGAAAGTGCCTGATCTGGTGGATGCTATCGTGGATGTCACCGAAACCGGATCCTCCCTGAAGGCAAACCGTCTACGGATCGTCGACACTCTTCTGACGTCGTTCCCTCACTTTTACTCAAATCCTGCTGCAGCTGCGGATGCATGGAAGCGCGAAAAAATGGAGCGCATTTCCATGCTTCTGAAATCAGCCATCTGCGCAAGAGACAAGGTAGGTCTGAAAATGAACCTTCCTGCTGACAGACTTAACGAGCTGCTGGAAAAACTTCCATCGCTGCGTCGCCCGACAGTTTCCAAGCTTTCCGAGGAGGGCTGGGTCGCTGTTGAAACCGTCATTGACGAGATTCTCGTAAGAGACATGATCCCTGATCTCAAGAACTTGGGCGCTGAAGGAATCATCGAATATCCTCTTAACAAACTCGTCCCTTAATCCGTTTTCATTGAACCACAACCCCGTATAATACCATGGGCTCTATTAAGAAACGCCGTAAAACAAAGATCAACAAGCACAAGCGCAAAAAGCGCATGAAGCAGAACCGCCATAAAAAGCGTCTCCGCTACAAGTCCTAGTATATTGGGGGTTTTCCCCTGGTCCTTCTAGGGCAAGCAATTTGATCCACGCCGGGAACTCGTATATGCGGGTTTCCGGCGTGCTTTTTTTACAGGGTGGCGTAATCTGGTAAATATCATATGAGCTTGCAGGTTATCGTGGATTTCAAAGTGGTTGATGAGACTGCGGACTGGGTGGTGGTGAATAAGCCTGCTCCTCTGATTGTCCACCCGGCAAACAACAAGCCGGAGCCCACTTTGCTGGGTGGATTGGAGCGTCTTTACACGTATGAGATTGAAAATGGAGCATGTCTCGGGATCGTGACGCGCTTGGATCGGGAGACTAGCGGATTGGTTCTGGTCGCAAAACATACCGCTGCGGCCAGGGAGTTAGGGATGATTTTTGAGAGGCGCGAGGCAAAGAAGGAATATTTAGCCATCGTCGCCGGTTGGCCTGACCGGGAGTCCTGGGTGGAGAATGGATCGATCTGCCGTGCAACTGAAGTCGGTGCCAGTAACATTTGGGTAAAGCAAATCGTAAGTAGCCGCGGAAAAGAATGTTCTACTAGGTTTGTGGTAGAGAAGCGGTTTGAGCGTCAGGATGAGCAATATGCGGTGGTCAGATGTTTCCCGTTAACCGGACGTATGCACCAAATACGAGTGCATCTGGCGCATTCGGGCCATCCGATCGTGGGAGACAAGCTCTATGGCGGATCCGGTGAAGAGTATCTTGAATGGATGGAGAATGGCTGGAACGAAAGGTTGTCCCAAAAACTATTGTTGCCTCGCCAAGCACTGCACGCTGCAAAATTGTCGCTTGGATGGGCAGGGCGGGAGGTTCTATGGGAGGCGGAAATAGGTAAGGATCTCCAGGATTTTATAGACGGAAAAGAGGTCGGTTTTGCCGAAGGCGTTGTCAGTTGGAGTCGGCATGATTAGTATCGGGGAATGGCGATACTAAGCGAAATAGTCGGCTTCTTGGATGCAGAGCTAAGAACCTCAGAAATTCAGGACTACCCGGGTGCTCTCAATGGACTGCAACTTCAGAACTCAGGAAGGATAACCAAAGTAATTTCCGCCGTAGATGCCTCATTGGCAGTAATTGAAGAAGCTGCTAAAACACCGGGTGCCCTGCTTCTGGTGCATCATGGATTGTTTTGGCAGGGCGCTCAGCCGATAACCGGACCTCGCTTTGGGAAGATCAAAGCCGCAATAAATGCGGATCTGGCAATCTATTCCACTCATTTGCCTCTCGATATGCATCCGACCTTCGGTAATAATATCCTTTTGGCCAAAGCGATTGGTCTGCGGGAAGTGCGTACGGTTTTGCACAAAAAAGGTTGGCCAACGGGTGTGTGCGGGGTTTGGGATAGGAGTTCTGCCGAGCTGAAGGCTGCTGTCGCTGGAGCGGTGGGGCGGGAAATTGTTATTTGCGAAAGTAGTCGTGAAATAATCCGGGAAGTTGTCGTCATAACCGGCGGTGCTGCTTCGGAGGTTGCGGCCGTAGCTGACTTGGGAGTCGATGCATTCGTAACTGGTGAAGGGTCACATTGGACGTATGTAGAAGCTGAAGACCGTGATTTAACCCTCTTATACGCCGGGCACTATGCCACGGAAACCTTCGGTGTCAGGGAATTGGGGGCAATTTTAGCGGACCGGTTCGGGTTGCCGGGCGAGTTCATCGATCGAATCGGTGGACTTTGATAGCGAGGGCGGGTCGAAAAAACGGACGGAAATCTACGATTTCATTACATAATTTTCGTGAAAATAGTATAAATGCCAAAAAAACAGTTACCCGGAGCGAAAATGGCAAAAAAAAGCTTGAAGGGTGGCTATGATCTGACAGATAAGTAGCCCCAACAAAGCGGGCATAGCTTAGTGGTAAAGCGCTATCCTTCCAAGTTAGACATGCGGGTTCGATTCCCGCTGCCCGCTCCATTTTCCCTTTCCAAAAATAAAACATCCAGCCAGACAACATATGAAAAATTCGTTAAAATCCCTGCTCGCTATCGCCGCTCTCGGTGTAGTGAGTGCTCAGGCGCAAGACTGCGACGCTATTGCGAAATCAGTGTCTTCAAAGATTTCCGATGACAAAAGTGAGGTCTTGAATGTTGTCTCCGAGCAAGTTGCTGAGTCGCCTGATTGTGCGTGTGATATCGTAAAAAGTGCAATCGCTGCTGCAAAAGCTGATAAGAATCTTGTGGGTGCGATTGTAGAGGCTGCAGGTAACGCTGCGCCAGGCAAGGTTAATACTATCGTTCAGTGTGCTGCTGCTGTGGCGCCGGATGCTGCGGTCCAAATTAATGCTGCTGCTGCTAATATCGGTGCTGGTGCTGCTGATGGTGCTCTAAGTCCCCTTGATTTTCCGGGTGATGTTGCTGGTGGCGATGTTGTCAATGGTGGTGACATGAATAGCGGTTCCGGTGCTGGTAACGGAAGCACCTCCAATAATGGTGCAGTTTCCGCGCCAGTGAATGTGGTTCCAGAAGTGACCAATCCAAATCCTTCTTTGTAATAACGGTAAGGTAAATACTTTAGAAAACACCCAATTCAATTTCATGAAAACCAAAACTGCACTCAGTCTCATTACTGCACTTACCGCGTCGATGGCGTATGGTAAAGGTCTTTACTATGTTCCGAATGATACGGAGGAATCTGTGCCGATCTCTTGGAGTGTCGGTGTGAATGCTATCTGGGATGATAATACTACTCCTGGTGGTGCTACTGATGGTGATGAGACATTCTCTCTGAATCCATATGTTGGTCTTTCGTTTGTAAGTGTTACTCCTCAGACAACTTGGGATGTTTATGCCCGTTTAGGTGTGATTTATTATCTTGATGAGCCGAGTGCTGCTGGTTCCGATGATACATATGGTCAGGCCCGTGTCGGTGTGAATCTTACCCATCGTTTCAATGAGCGTCTTCGCCTCACTAGTCGCAACTTCCTTTCATATGAGCTGGAGCCGGATTACTCATATGGCTTCGCTACGACCCGTCAACTGGGTGAGTATCTTTACTGGCAGACAGATAATGCTCTCGGTTACCGGTGGACAGAGCGCTTTGCGACCTACACAGGTTTTGAGCTGACTGGTCTTGATTACGATAATGTTGCCAACCAGGATCGTTTTACTTGGACGCTTTACAATCAGTTCCGTTATCAGCTAAGTCCACAAACTGTTGCAACTGCTACCTATCGCTACTCTCAAACTGATGCTGATGGTCTTGCGCAAGACTCGAATGATCAGTTCCTTCTGGTCGGTCTCGAGCATCGCTTCAGCCCAAGCACAATCCTTGTTGCAAATGCTGGTGCACAAATCCGCGATGTCGATGGTGGTGATAATTCAACCAATCCATATCTCGAGCTAACACTTCGTTCGCAAATCAATCAGCAGTTCAGCGTTCGTGGTTTCGTTCGCTACGGTGCGGAAGTATATGATACTGTTCAGTCAGTTCCTGGGCTTCCGTTCTTTGATAGTGGTCTTGCTGAATTCGATAGCCGCCTAACACTCCGTGTAGGTGTTTCCGGTGAGTATCAGATCTCTCCTTCCCTTTCGATCTTTGGTGGTGTTGATGTGATCAATACATCCTATGAAGATGGGCGTGGAGTTATCTCCGGAGCCCAAACGGGTGACAAGGATGAGACTCTCGTGAATGCCTATGTTGGCGCTTCCTTGAAGCTTACCGAGTATCTCTATGGAACTCTCTCATATAACTTCACTAACTCCGACTCTGACCTGGTAAACCGCGATTACGATCGTAACCGCGTTAACCTCGGACTTCGCGCTGAGTTTTGATCGAATCTCTTGAGAGATAAGAACAAAATTTACTGTTAGTTTAAATTTTATGACTCCCGCAGTGTTTGGCATTGCGGGAGTTTTTTATTAGCGTATTTTGGTGTCCTCTTAATTTCTAGTCCTTTATGAACCCATCCCAACAGCAAAACGAAGCTTCTTTACACGCCGTCGACTACTGGCAGGTGATTAAAAATCGCTATGGAGTGATTCTTTTAACACTCTTGTTAGTATTTATGACTGCATCGGTAATTACCTACGTAATGCCAAAAAAATACGAAAGTTTCGCGACGATCGAGGTTAAGCCGAGAGGACGGACAATTGATCCATTGGATGGTGTAGTAGGAAATAGGATGCCAACAATGACTCCTCAATTCTTCGGCACGGAGTTCGAAAAAATTAAGAGCCGGAATTCCTTATCTCGGGTCGTTGAGAAGCTTGATCTGAACAATAAATGGGGTGTTAGCCCGGAAATGGCCCTCCAGATCCTTAAAAACATCGTCAATACTCAAAATATTCGCGGCACAGATTTGATTTCGATTACGGTTCGTCATCAGGTTAAAGAGGACGCGCGTGATATCACTCAAGAAGTTGCCGAGTCTTATAAAGAGTATAGGACGGAGCTTGAGAGTAAGAGCTTGGAAAAAGGGATTAGCGAATTGAGACGCGCAGTTAGAGATCAGGAGGATAAAGTCGAAGAGGATCGAAAGATCCTTACAACAATTAGCCGGACAAAAGATATCGTCTATAGTGGCGATCGGAACTTTTCCAGAGCTGGTGGAATTGAAGAAGATGAAAATAGAATCTTTTCTTTGAATGAGTATTCTAAGATTGAAAGCGAAAAAATGCAGCTTGAGTCCCAGATTCAAAGCTTACTCAGTTATGATAGCGAGCAGTTGTTAATTTATGCTTCAGGATTGGATCTTCCGGATAACGTCATCAAGTCACTCTATCCCCAATATCTTGAACTCAAGCGTCAGATTGACGGTTTGAGGGCAAGCGGATTAGGTGAGCGCCATCCCAGTGTAGTTACCAACCAGCGAGTATTGACAACCATGAAGGATCAGCTGGACGAGGGCGTGATCAACCTCCGGGCTCGTCTTGAAGGTCAGTTGGAGATGGCTAAAGAACGTCTTGCTAAAGCTGAGGTCAAAAAAGAGGAGGCTAAGAAAGAGGCGGTAGAGGGCAATATCGACAAACAGGATTATGACGATGCCAAAAGAGCCTTCGAGACTGATCAAGCTCTGCTGGAACAAATGAAGCTGAAGCTCATTAGTGCTGAAATCGATGATAACATCACAGAAGACACCATTGTCGTCCATGATAAACCAGTAATTGCCGAGTCCCCTGTCAGTCCTAATGTGACCCTCAACCTTGTGCTGGGTGCAGTCGTAGGTTTGATTTTCGGAGTGGGAATCGCGTTTTTCCTCGAGTATCTAGATACCTCGGTAAAAAGCCTGGAAGATGTCGAACGTTACCTCCAGGTTCCGGTCCTTGCTGTTATACCAAAGGATGTCGGTGTTCTACATAAACAAAATGGGATGAGCCCGGATGCGGAAGCTTACCGTATTTTGCGGACGAATATTGAATTCAACCGAAAGAATCCCGAGGACAATGCTATTACTGTGGTTTCGGGTGGTGCTGGAGAGGGTAAATCCACGACTCTGGTGAACCTGGCTTACATCTGTGCCCAAGGTGGCTACACAACATTGATGATCGATGCGGATTTACGACGCCCGCGCTTGCATACATTCTTTGATATCAACAATTCGGTCGGTTTGACGAACTTTCTGACGACCGAGCTTATGCTGGAGGATGTTATTCTTCAGACACCAGTTGATAATCTTTACTTTATGCCTTCGGGTATTCTTCCCGCAGATGCGGCAGGAATTCTTAACTCAAGACGTATGTCAGAGCTGATCCAGGATGTGAAACAGCGCTTTGACTTGGTGTTGGTCGACAGCCCTCCGATTCTTGGGGTCAGTGACGCTTCGGTTCTGGCAAGTGAAGCAGATCTTACGATGATCGTTGTCCAACACCGGAAGCTTCCCCGCAATATGCTTATCCGCGTAAAACAAGCAGTTGAGAACGTAGGTGGGCACGTCATCGGCGTAGTTCTCAATAATGTCGATGTTCGAAGTGACAGTCAGTATCAATACTACACAAGTTACTACACCTATTATGCACCGGCCGAATCCCAGATCGGACCTCCAGTAGCTAGTGGGTCGGGGTCAGCTTCATCCAGTGCCGACTCTTCCAAAGAATCTGACTTGTATTGAGGTCCCCAAGAACTTATCCTATCTATTCAATCTTTGTATTTTCAATATTATGAACCTAAGATCTATTTTTATAGCGTTTCTAGCGATATTAGGCTTGATCACGCCCACCATGGCTCAAATCCAGTCGGGACAGGCAGTTCAGATTACGATTATGGGAGTTCCCGCTGAGGAAAAACAAAAGATAGATGCTGTCTATCCAGTTTCTCAAAGCGGAACGGTCAATATGCCTTTTATCGGAGTAGTGCGAGCATCCGGGTTGCAGCCTGAGACGTTAGCTGCCTCGATACAGAATGCCTATCGAGCCGCGCAAATTTACACGAATCCGACGATACAGGTGATCGCGTCCAGCGGGGACACCCTCGTCGAGCAAATGGTTCACATTGGGGGGCAAGTCCGCCGACCCGGCCCAGCAAAATATAGCAGCAATCTTACCATCTATCAGGCAGTGCAAGCGGCTGGTGGAGCAACTGAATTTGGTAGTCTCAAGCGGGTTAAACTGTATCGCAATGGTAAAACACAGGTGTTCGACCTGACAAACCCGCAGTTTATGAGGGTGCCACTGAAACCGGACGATACAATCGAAGTTCCTCAGAAAAACTGGTTGGGTCAATAAGTCTGGCAGATTTCGTCCAGAATTGGTTGTTCAATCAATTCCAGAGCGCCATGAAATACGGAGCTATCGGTTTAGCCATCTTCTATTTCATGACGCTCTTTTTATATGGTGAAGAGGTCCCGAAGGATATTCTGTTAGGCCTATCCGATGAGGAATTCAGGATAAGAGAAAATGCGGAGAGGAAATTAGCGGCATGGCTCGATACTGAAAAAACACCAGCTTTGAAGGCTGTAAAGGCGTTGGCAGATGGATCCGATGATCCTGAAGTTCGAAACCGATGTCTTACAGTGCTCAAGATGATGAGCGATCGAAGCTATCTACGTTCTGGAAGTGGTTATTTGGGGATACAGCTCACAGAGCAGAGGTTTAAACTAGCAGAAGATGACGAAAAAAGAGTCGTGATCCGCGTTTTGTTTGTAGTGCCCCAGAGTCCCGCTGACCAATTTGGCCTCCTGCCTGGAGATCTAATTTTAGAGTTGAACAGGAGAAAGTGGGATCAAGAGGGGGCCTCGGAGAACTTCCGGGAATTGATAGCTGCGCGAAACCCTTTGGAGGAAGTATCACTGTTGGTTCAACGAGGAAATGACAAGCCTCATGAGATCAAGATTCGTTTGGGAAAAAGGCCTGAATTTGAAGGGGATTTTGAGATGAGTTTAAAGCCCGAGATAAGGGACAAGATGGCAAAAGAACGCTTCTTCGAGGCTTGGTTGGAAAATTTGGAATAGCTTTTCGGTATGCGGATCAACTCAGTATTCGGTCCCGATCTGCCTTAGTCAAAATTCTCCAGGTTCCTGAAAGCAAATTATGATCCTGGAAATTACCAATTTTGGTCCTCATTAGGCGTAAAGTGGGGTGCCCGACTGCGGCTGTCATTCGTCTGACTTGACGATTTTTTCCCTCTATCAACTCGATTTGGATCCACACATCCGGTATATTCTTTCGAACACGTATGGGCGGGATCCTTTCGGGTATTTGCGGCTGGGGGGAGAGTATTTTTGCGATGCAAGGTAAACAGAGATGGTTCTTAACTTTGATTGAACCATTGGAGAGCCTCTGTAGATCGGCTTCATCCGGAATACCTTCGACCTGAACCCAATAGATGCGGACATGCGCATGCTCGGGATCGAGTAGCTTATTATTTAAAGCCGGCTCATCTGATAGAAGTAGTAGTCCTTCGGAATCCATATCCAAACGGCCTAGCGGATATACGCCTTTCGGAAAATTGAACTCGGCTAAGGTTCTTTGTCCGGGCTGGTCGGGTGTGAATTGGCAAAGGACTCCGTAAGGTTTGTGAAACGCGATAAGCACGTCTCAGAATAAATAGCGCAGATGTTTTTGAAAAGACGTTTGGAAGGTTGGCCTGACCCCATTTTCTGGACAGTTCTAAACTAGAGCTAACGTGGCTGGTGTTTGTCTAAGGAGAGGGGCGG